>JAERMP010000156.1 GCA_016844515.1 Thermoleophilia bacterium
CCCCCGAATGCGACGAGCGCGAAGTCGCGCGGGTCAAGTCCTTGCTCGACCGATACGACGCGGAGCGCACGCACCATCTCCGCATTGACGACGTCGAGCACGGCCTCCGGGTCGAGCTCGCCGAGCGCCCTCGAGGCAGCATCCGCATCGAGCTCGATGCCGCCGGGTAGAGACTTCGGCAGCCGTCCGAGCAGGAGATTGGCGTCGGTCACCGTCGCCCGCTCGCCACCCCGCCCGTAGCACGCAGGGCCCGGTGTCGCGCCCGCGCTTTCGGGTCCGACGCGTATCGCTCCGCCTTCGTCCAGCCACACGATCGACCCGCCGCCCGCTCCGACCGTGTGCACCGCCAGCGTCGGCAGCCGGACGGGGAAGCCGCCGACGTCGCGCTCGTGCTCTCTCCGGGCGACGCCGGCGACGATTGCGCAAACGTCGGTGGACGTTCCGCCCATGTCGAAGGACAGGGCGTTCTCGAAGCCTGCGAGCGCAGCGATCCGTGCCGCGCCGACGACACCCGCTGCGGGGCCCGACAGCAGTGCGAACGCAGCGTGAGCTGCTGCTTCGTCGAGTGTCGTGACCCCTCCTGAGGAGCGCATGACCAGCGGCTCGGGAAGACGTGCGTCACGGCACGCCTCAGCGAGCGCACCGAGGTAGCGAGCAAGCACTGGGCCGAGGTAGGCGTCGACGACGGTGGTCGAGGCGCGCTCGTACTCCCGGAACTCGGGCGCGACCTCGTGTGACGCCACCACGTGGGCGGAGGGGTACCGGCTCCGGATCTCCGCGGCGAGCGCCTTCTCGTGCTCGGTGTCCCGGAACGAGAACAGGAGGCAGATGGCAACTGCTTCGGTGTCGAGGTCTGCGAAAGAGTCGAGCTCGAGCGGCTCGAGCTCACCCGCCGGCCCGACACGTCCCCGGACCCCGATGCAGCGGTTGAGTGGGACGAGCGGTGGGGTGTGCTCTGCGCAGGGCCGGTACAGGTGCGCGCGCGTCTGTCGGCGGAGGTGGAGGAGGTGCTCGAAGCCCGCTGTGGTGACGAACGTGGTGCGTGCGCCGCGCCTCTCGAGGAGTGCGTTCGTGGCGATGGTCGTCCCGTGGGTGAAACGATCGACGCCGTCGATCCCGAGTGCGGCGGCTGCAGCGACAACCGACTCCTCCTGGCGAGCCGCCGTCGGCACCTTGGCCGTACGCACCTTCCCGTCGGCGACGAGGACGGCGTCGGTGAACGTCCCGCCGACGTCGATTCCGAGCGCACGCATCGCCGCATTCTCCACGGCGGACCGCAGTAGAGTTGTCCGCGACGTGCACCGCCTCGTCTGTCTCGGCCTCAGCCATCGCACTGCTCCTGTCGAGCTTCGGGAGCGCATTGGCGCTCTCGGCTTCAGTGCCGAGCGTTGTCCTGCCGTCGTCGAGCACGCGACTCTCCAGACGTGCTACCGCGTGGAGCTGTACGCGAGGCTCGCCTCCGGGGTCGAGGACGCACGCGACGAGCTGATCGACGCGCTCTCCCGCGCGCACGGCGTCGAGCGCGAGCTTCTGATCGACCACCTGTACGTCCACTCGGGGGACGATGTCGCGCGCCATCTCTGCCGCGTCGCTGCCGGCCTCGACTCGCTCGTGCTCGGCGAGACCGAGATCCTCGGTCAGGTCGGTGACGCTTTCGGGGTCGCGAAGGCCGGCGGGACCGTCGGCTCGGGACTCTCGCTTCTGTTTCGAACGGCGATCACCGCGGGACGGCGAGCTCGTTCCGAGACGGCGATCGGGGCGAATCCCGCCACCGCGAGCTCGATGGCGCTCGCGCTGGCCGAGGGCGTGCTCGGCGACCTGCGCGAGAAGCGGGTCTTGGTCGTCGGAGCTGGACGCATCGGACTTCAGTCGCTCAAGGCGCTCGCGGGCCGCGGGGTCGCCCAGACCGCCGTGGCGAACCGCACGCGAGAGCGGGCGACCGAAGTCGCCGCGCGCTTCGGTGCGACGGCGCACGGCCTCGACGAGCTCGAGGACGTTCTGTCGTGGGCCGATTTTGCAGTGACCGCTACATCCTCCGAGAGCCCCGTCGTCGGAGCAGAGCTCGTGCGGAACGCGGTATCTCTCCGAAGCGATAGGCGGCTGGTTCTCGTCGATCTGGCGGTGCCGGCCGATGTCGAGCGCGACGCCGGAGCCGTTGCGGGCGTTCGTCTCTTCGACGTGGACGATCTTCGCGCGGGGCTCGACGACTCGATGGCATCTCGCTTGCGTGAGGTCCCCGGTGTCGAGGCGATCGTCGAAGACGAGGTCGAGAGCTTCCGGCGCCGGTACCAGGAGCTCGAGGTCGAGCCGCTTCTCTCGGCTCTTCGCAGGCAAGCCGAGGAGATCAGGGAGCAGGAGCTCGAGCGCGCGCTCAGCGATCTCGGCGACGTTGACGCGGCCACGGCCCAGCGGATCGATCACCTGTCGCGGTCGCTTGTCAAGAAGCTCCTCCACGAGCCGACCGTACGACTCCGCGAGCGCGCCGGAACCGGCGACGCGCACGAGGTTGCCGACGCCGTACGAGACCTGTTCGGGCTCGCCGCGCCGCGCGACTCGTGAGCGCGACGCCGCTTCCGGCGGCGGTGACTCTCGGTACCAGGGCCTCCAAGCTCGCTCGCACCCAGACCGACAGCGTCGCCGAGCTGCTCGCCGCCGCGTGGCCCGGCTTGGAGTGGAACGTCCGGCTGATCGAGACTCAGGGCGACCGCACCCAGGCGAGCGGGCAGCCGCTTCCCGAGATCGGCGGGAAGGGCCTCTTCACCCTCGAGCTCGAGCGCGAGCTCCGGGACTGCGAGATCGACCTCGCGGTTCACTCCCTCAAGGATCTCCCGACGGACGATGCCCCCGGCATCGTGATCGGAGCGGTCTGCCTGAGGGAGGACACGCGCGACTGTCTCGTCGCGCGGGACGGTCTGGCGCTCGCAGATCTTCCTCGCGGATCCGTCGTCGGGACGAGCAGCCTCCGCCGCGAGGCCCAGCTGCGCGCGCTGCGGCCCGATCTCGAGATCCGCTCGATCCGCGGCAATGTCGACACACGCGTCGACAAGGTGCGCCGGGGTGAGTACGACGCCGCTGTGCTCGCCGCCGCCGGGATCAGACGCCTGGGGCTCGAAGAGGCAGTCACCGAATGGCTCGAGCCCGAGACGATCCTTCCCGCTCCGGGGCAGGGAGCTCTCGCTGTCGAGTGCCGCGCCGACGACGAGCGAATGCTCTCCCTCTTGGCCGCGATCGACGATCCCGGTGCGCGGGCGACGACGACCGCGGAGCGAGCGTTCCTCGAGGCGCTCGGCGGGGGCTGTGCGGCTCCGGTGGCCGCTCACGCTGTTGTGATCGGGAGTGGAGCTGACGCCTCAAGTAACAGTCTGTTACAAGGTGTCATGCGCGCTCGCATGGACGGGCTCGTCGCGTCGATCGACGGGAGTGAGGTGGTTCGAGTGCGCGGAGAGGGTGAGCCGAAGGAGCTTGGCGCTCGACTCGCGAGAGAGGCGCTTGCGGCGGGGGCGAGCCGCATCCTGGAGGCGATCCGTGGCTGAGAAACCGCTCGCGGGCAGGCGCATCGTCGTCACGCGACCGGAGTCGCGGCCACTTGCCGCAGCGCTCGAAGGTCTCGGAGCCGAGGTCTCGATCGTGCCGCTCATCGAGATTCGCCCCGTCGAGGATCCTCGTGCTCTCGACGCCGCCGTCGCCGATCTCGCGACGTATGACTGGGTCGTCTTCACGAGCGTCAACGGGGTTGCAGCAGTAGGTGAGCGACTGAGCGGGATCGGTGAGACCCGGGTTGCAGCAGTCGGGCCGGTGACGGCCGATTCGGTGAGAGCGCTCGGGGTCGAGCCCTCTTTCGTCGCCGCCCGGGCCTCCGAGGACATCGCGGCCGGACTGGGATCGATCGACGGCGCTCGCGTGCTGCTCCCGCAGGCCGACATCGCGGATCCCCGGCTCGCCGACGAACTCCGAGGGAGGGGGGCTAACGTCGACACGGTCGTGGCCTACCGGACGGTTCAGGTCGAGCCGACCCTGTGGGGCGTTCTCCCGCTGCGGATTGCTCACGCGATCGTTCTCGCCAGCGGCTCGGCGGTGCGAAGTCTCGCGCGCATTGCGGGGTCACTCGAAGGCTTGGGCGACTCGACGCTTCTCGTCTGCATCGGCCCAAGAACCGCCGCGGTTGCGCGCGAGGTGGGGCTGCCGGTCGGGCTCGTCGCCGACGAGATGACGGCGGACGGCATCATTCGTGCCCTCGTGTCGCACTTCGGGGAGAGCTCGTGACCGGTTTCCGCACCGATCCACTGGGCGTCCTTCGGCTGTCGCCCGGAGCGCAACGCCCGCGCCGGCTGAGGCGCACGGCTGCGCTTCGCGATTTGGTCCGCGAGTCGACGCTGGCGCCCGACGATCTCGTCTATCCGCTCTTCGTCGTCTCGGGTCAGGACGTGCGCAGCCCGGTGGCTTCCATGCCGGGGGTGAACCAGCTCTCGGTCGATCGTCTCGAGGCAGAGGCGCGTGAGCTCGGAGCGCTGGGAATCAAAGCCGTCCTCCTGTTCGGGATTCCGAGCGCCAAGGATCCGCTGGGCCTCGAGAGTTACGCAGACGACGGAGTCGTGCAACAAGCGATCAGGACGCTCAAGGACGCGAGTCCCGAGCTCGTCGTCATGACCGACGTGTGCATGTGCGAATACACGGACCACGGACATTGCGGCCTCCTCGCCGACGACGGCTCGGTTCTGAACGACGAGACGCTCGAGATACTCGGTCGGATCGCCGTCTCGCACGGCGAGGCCGGTGCCGACGTCGTCGCCCCGAGCGGGATGATCGACGGGATGGTGGGCGCAATCCGGTCCGCCCTCGATGCCGATGGCCTCGAGCAGGTCGCGATCCTCTCGTACGCGGTGAAGTACGCGTCGGCGTTCTACGGGCCGTTTCGCGATGCGGCCGAGGGCGCGCCCGCATTCGGCGATCGCAAGTCGCATCAGATGGACCCCGCGAATGCGCGTGAGGCGTTGCGGGAAGCCGCGCTCGACGTCGAGCAAGGGGCCGACGCACTCATGGTCAAGCCTGCGCTCGGGTACCTGGACGTCGTTCGCTCGGTTCACGAGCGCTTTCCCGAGCTCCCGCTCGCGGCGTACAACGTGAGCGGCGAGTACGCGATGGTGAAGGCCGCGGCTGCGAACGGCTGGCTCGACGAGCGTTCGGTCGTTCTCGAGGTATTGACCGGGATCCGCCGAGCAGGCGCCGATCTCGTCGTCACCTACCACGCGAAGGACGCGGCGGCCTGGCTCCAGGAACGATCGTGAACGCACGCGTCGACGACCGGCCGGAGGAGCAGGAGCTCGAGGTCGCCGACGTCGCCGAGCACGGGCGGACGGCCGACGGCGAGACGACGTCGCTCGATCGCAGGCTCTACATGCAGCTCCACGCGTTCGGCGGGGCGGGAGATATCGTGCCGCTCGTCGCTGCTCTCGAGTCGGCAGGCGTCGTCGGCACGCTCTACGAGGACGTCAACGACCCGACGGGGGTCGCGTTGCTCACGGTGAGCGAGACCCCGGACGCGTTCGTTTCCGAGCTCCGCAGCTTCCTGCAGTCGACCCCATTCGCAGACCTCGAGCCGAAGCCCGAGCTCACGATG
>JAERMP010000345.1:0-1031 GCA_016844515.1 Thermoleophilia bacterium
CTCTTCGGCACCGTCGTCGGAGGCCTCGCGGACGCGGGCCTGACCGAGAGCGCGCGCGTCGTCGTCGAGAAGCCGTTCGGCCACGATCTGGCCTCGGCGCGCGAGCTGAACGAGACCCTGCACGCCCTGATCGACGAGTCGCAGCTCTACCGGATCGACCACTTCCTCGGGAAGATGGCCGTCGAGGACATCCTCTACCTGCGCTTCGCGAACACGATCCTGGAACCGGTCTGGAATCGACAGTTCGTCTCCTGCGTCCAGATCACCATGGCGGAGGACTTCGACATCGCCGACCGAGGGAACTTCTACGACCCGGTGGGCGCGATGCGCGACGTGGTCCAGAACCACATCCTGCAGGTGCTGGCGATGGCCGCTCTCGAGCCGCCGACCGGGCGAGGTGTGGGCGTGATCAACGATCGCAAGCGCGACGTCTTCGTCGCCATGGCCGAAGCCGACCCTGGCGCCTACATCCGAGGCCAGTACGCCGGCTATACCGACGTGGAGGGCGTCGCGGCGGACTCGCAAACGGAGACGTTCTGCGCGATGCGGCTCGAGATCGACAACTGGCGCTGGTCGGGCGTGCCGTTCTTCATCCGAGCGGGCAAGTCCATGCCGGTGACCGTGACCGAGGTGCGCGTCTACTTCAAGACCACTCCCTGGCTCGGGTTCGTCCCGAAGGATGCCCCTCGACCCGAGCCGAACCAGCTCGTGCTGCGGATCGGCCCACGGCCCGGAGCGAGGCTACGGCTGCAGGCTAAACATGCGGAAGAACAGGCACTCAGACCCGTCCAGCTCGACATGACGTTCGCAAGCATGGGCGGCGAGGGCCGAACGCCCTACGAGGTGCTCCTCCTTGCGGCGATACTCCTGCTGGCGGCGATGAACGGCGACGCGAGTCACTTCGCACGTCAGGACGCCCTCGATGAGACCTGGCGCGTCGTGCAGCCGCTCCTCGACGCACCGCCTCCAGTCGAGACGTATGAGAAGGGGACGTGGGGACCAGCTTCTGCCGACCGACTCGTCCAGGACTA
>JAERMP010000345.1:1036-3095 GCA_016844515.1 Thermoleophilia bacterium
CGGAGTCGGCATCGTCACGTTTCTGGCCGGCCTGCTGTTCGGCTACGACCAGGGGGTCATCTCGGGGGCGCTGCCGCTCCTCCAGGCGGATCTCGACCTCAGCACGATCGAGAGCGAGATCATCACGAGCTGGGTCACGTTGGGCGCGCTCTTCGGCGCTCTCGTCGCGGGCGGGACGGCTGACCGCATCGGGCGGCGGTGGACGGCCGTCGCCGCCGGTTCGCTGTTCGCGGTCGGTGCGCTGATCGAGGCCGTGTCCCCGGGAGCGGGGATGCTCACGTTCGGACGCGTGGTCACCGGCCTCGGAGTCGGATTCGCATCGGTGGTCGCCCCCCTCTACGCGGCCGAGATGGCGCCGGCGCGGCTCCGCGGTCGGTTCGTCTCGACGTATCAGCTCGCAATCACATTCGGGATCTTGCTCGCCTATATCGCCGACGACGTGCTCACCAAGTCCGATCGCTGGCGGCTGATGTTCGCGCTCGCGGTAATCCCCGGTGTGCTGCTCGTGATCGGCTTCCTCGTCATGCCCGAGTCGGCGCGCTGGCTCCTGAAGATGGGACGCCGCGATCGCGCACGGGAGACGCTCCTCAAGGTCGACGGTCCGGAGGTCGCCGATCAGGAGCTCGCGAAGATCGAGGCAGATCTCGAGATAGAGGCGAGGGAAGGTCAGGCGAGCTGGGGCGAAGTCTTCAGCCCGATGCTGCGCCGCGCGCTCTGGGTCGGGCTCGGACTGGCCGTCTTCCAGCAGGTCACCGGAATCAACGCGATCATCTACTACGCGAACGAGATCTTCGCCGAGGCGGGCTTCACGACCGCTGAGGAGCAGGCGAAAGCGACGCTCTACGCGGTCGGACTCGTCAACTTCCTGGCGACATTCGTCGCTGTGGCCTGGGTCGACCACTTCGGACGCCGACCGCTGCTCTTCACCGGGCTGGTCGGGATGACGGTCAGCCTTGCGATGGTCGGCCTGTCGTTCGCCGTCCTCGAGACGACGCCCGACAGCGCAACGTCGACGACGGTCGGCGGCATCGTCACCGTCACAGCGCTGATCATCTTCATCGCGTCGTTCGCATTCTCGATGGGGCCGGTCGTCTGGACGATCATCTCCGAGATCTACCCCAACCGGGTCCGAGGCCGGGCCATTGCCGTTGTGACGGCCGCAAACTGGTTCGCCGCCTTCCTCGTCGCGCAGTTCTTCCTCTCCATCGTCGATGCGATCGGCGAGTCGACCACGTTCTTCATCTTCTCGGCGCTCTGCGTCGTCACGTTCGTCTTCGTCTGGTACTTCGTGCCGGAGACGAAGGGGCGCACGCTCGAGGAGATCCAGGAGGACTGGAAGCGCGGCCCGGTCGAGTCGAGCGCAGCGCAATGAGCGGAGAGGCCCAGCTGGACCGCGACCGCACCTGCATCGACACGATCCGGACGCTGTGCATCGACGCGATCGAGGCGGCGAGCTCCGGGCACCCGGGAACGCCGATCGGAATCGCGCCAGTTACCTACGCGCTGTGGCAGCGGTTCCTCCGCTTCGACCCCTCGGACCCGATCTGGCCGAACCGCGACCGGTACGTCCTCTCGTCGGGCCACGCCTCGGCGCTCCTGTGGTCGATGCTGCACCTGACCGGCGTTCGGGCCGTCGATCCCGACTACGAGATCCTCGGGCAGCCTGCGGTTTCACTCGACGACCTCAAGCGCTTTCGCCAGCTCGACTCCAAGGCTCCGGGTCATCCCGAGTACCGCTGGACGAGCGGTGTCGAGACGACGACGGGCCCGCTCGGGACGGGCGTTGCGACATCGGTCGGAATGGCCGTGGCAAGCCAGTGGCTCGGGGCTCGGTACAACCGCGACGGGCACACGCTGTTCGACTTCGACGTCTACGCCCAGGCCGGAGACGGCTGCATGATGGAAGGGATCGCGTCGGAGGCCGCGTCGTTCGCAGCACACCAGCGCCTGTCGAACCTCTGCTGGATCTACGACTCGAACCGGGTCACGATCGAGGGCCATACCGACATCACGTTCACCGAGGACGTGCCGGCGCGGTTCGTCGCGTACGGCTGGAACG
>JAERMP010000157.1 GCA_016844515.1 Thermoleophilia bacterium
AGAGGCCACCCGCTCGTTGTCGGACGCTCCGAGTGGACTGATGTTCCGGACGACGGACTCAGAGATCGACCCGTGTCTCTCGTCCCGTGCGACGACCTGTCAGCGCCAGGCGACATCGACACGCCGGAAGACCTCGCCGCGCTCTAAATAGAAGCGTCGAGACCGCGAAGCTCGTCGAGCTTCGCCATGAGCCCGGGTGGCATCCGTTCCACCGCGCTCGTCTTCACATACCTACGCAAGCTCTCCTCGAAGCGATAGCGCCGCGCGCAGTAGTCGCACCCGGCGAGGTGCCCTTCGGCCTCTTGCCACTCCACGTCGGTGAGCGTGCGATCCAGGAAATCCTGGAGGAGCTCCTCGCAGCGATCGCAGGGGTCGTCGCTCACGACAGCGCCTCCTCTGCAAGGTGTTGCTTCAACCCCCGGCGCCCACGATGGAGGCGCGACATCACCGTTCCGATCGGGATGTCGAGGATCTGCGCCGCGTCGGCGTATGAGAAGTCACCAATGTCCACGAGCACCACCACGTCACGGAACTGGGGTGGGATCTCCGAGAGCGCCTTCACGACGGAATCTTGCGACAAGCGCTCGACGACATCGTCCGTCTCGAGGGCTGCCTCGCCGGACGCAGAGGCCATCTTGTTCGCAAGGTAGTAGTCAGTCTCCTCGAGTGACTGTGTCTGAGGAGTGCGCTGGATCTTGCGGCCGCGATCGACATTCAGGTTCGTGAGGATTCGAAGCAACCAGGCGCGCATGTTCGTGCCCGGTGTATAGGAGCTCCAGCTTCGGAATGCCCTCGCGTATGTCTCCTGCACCAGATCCTCTGCCTCCTCGCGGGAACCGACGAGTCGCCTCGCAACACGATAGACCTGGTCAGCGAACGAAAGCGCTTCCTCCTCGAAACGGGCGCGATCGCGAGCTTGGGTCGCGATGCGGCGCGCCTCGGTGTCCGGCTCAGGCTCGCTCATTCCGCCTACCGTACCCTTGCGTTACAGGAGCCTGCAACGAGTCCCGGGAGCGGGCTATTCCCGTCGAGAGGTCGCTTCGGAGAAGCCGGAGCGCGCTAGTGCTGCGACGATCTCATCCCGAGACGTCCTCACGTCGTCCCAGGAGAGCGTGACGTCTCCCATGAGATTCGCATTCGCGTACTCGAGGCCGTCGTGCCCCTGGAGTGCGCCGGCGAGCCGTCCGACACAGCGCTCGCAGCGGACTCCTGTCACTGTGATCGTCTCGGAGACGAGGGCCACAGACAGAATTGTAGAGGCCGGGAATGCCCGGCCCGGACGGTCACTTACGTTTGACACCGTGGACGGGGCGGCCCGCAGCCTCCCACGCGTAATACGAGGCACTCGGTCCGAACGCCGGCTCGTAGCCCACCACGCGCGGGTTCCGTCCGACCTCTTTCGCACGCTGAGCGTGCCAGAGCAGATTTGGGTCATCGCGCTCCTCCCACACGAGAACGAGGTGCGCAGCGGTCATGAAGTCGGCCACGAAGGGACAGCCATCTGCCGGGCAGGGGAAGGGATCGGTGCGCACGCAGTGCCAGCCGCTGTGATCTCCGCTGCCGTCGTCTTCCCAGAGATCCTCGTCGGTCTCGAGCCCGACATCGGAGAGCACCGCGCCACCAGGACGTAGCTCCGACTCCACGGGGGCACAATAGCCTCGTGCCCGAATCCTCCAAGCGCGACGTGGCGGTCGTTCTCTCGGGCGGCGGCATCAACGCGGTGCTCCTGGAGCTCGGCTTCCTCAAGCGCCTCCGCGAAGACCCCGTCTGGTCGCGAATCGGCTGGATCTACGGAACGTCTGCCGGGGCACTCGCCGGGACGATGGCGGCGCTCGACCGGCTCGACGATCTCGAGGAGTTCCTCCTCGGCATCCAGCCCGAGGACGCCTTCCGGCCGCGCCCGGTCTGGCGACTCCCCGGAGGGCCGCACGACTACATGCTTCCTGCGACGATCGCAGCGCGTATCGGAGACCCCTACGAGCTCGGCTCCGCACTCGCTGCGGCGGAGATCGAGCTCATCGTCTTCGCCACGGACGTGAGCGACCACCCGGACGCAGACGAGACGCGAGACTTCGAGCTCCAGTACCCGTCCCACTCGACGGAGCCGGAGGCGATGGGTAGGGCCATCCTCGCTTCGGCAGCGATCAGCGGGCTCGTGCTCCCAGTGTCGGTGGACGGCGTCATCGCTACCGACGGCGGTTGGGTGCGGAACTTCCCGTTCGAGCACGCGTATCGCAATCCCGAGGTCGCCGCGATCGCGGCGTTCCGATATGTGCCCAGCTACCGGACGACCGACCTCGCATATCTCGAGCGCGCGCGGGAACGACTGGAGCGCTTCCGCGCAGTGCCGCCCGTCCGGGCGCTCCTTGCGGAGGTCCGCCTCGCTCAAGAGCGTGCCGAGCGAGGTGAGCCCGCGCACTATGGCGAAATGATCGTGCGGCTCATGCGGGTCGCGTTCGCGCGCAACGTCGTGCTCGAAGAACGTCTCGCGGAGGAACGCGAGACCTCTGTCGCCGAGCTGCAACGGCTTCGCGAGGACGTTGTCTCGGCAGCCGTCGCGGCGGCTCCTCCGTGGCGCCGTCGTCGTCTGCGCTCGGAGCTCGAAGCTCGTTTCGGAGCCGCTCGCTTCCCTTTCCGCCACGACCGGCACGTTCCGACGCTGATCGTCCGAAGTACGCCCGGCGGCGACAGCCTCGACCCCACATTCCGTAGCGCACGCTGGCCGGACGAGACCAAGCGGTCGTTGATCGAGCGGGGTTACCGGCTCACCGACGAGGCGCTGGCCGAGTGTGGGGATCTCGGGGAGCTGTATCGAGTCGATCGTTGATGCGAAAGCACCCGCTGCGGCCGCGAAGCGGCCGCCTTTAGGGATTTTTGCGCGACCAGAATTCGCGCTAGCGGATTCTGGTCTTGCGCACTACTCAAAGAGGTCGGCAGGGGTCCGGGCAGGCGGTCGGACCCCTTGCCGAGGTTAAGTTCAGGCCCCGGCTCGCCGGGGCCTGATTCGGCAGCTAGCCCTGGGGGGAGGGGGGCTGCCGCCCGAGCGTGACGGTCACGCCCGTCTTCTTCGCGTCGCGATAGATCACGAGTGAGACCTTGTCGCCTGGCTTATGGCCGGCGATCGCGTCGCGGAGCTGTTCGATCGAGGAAATCTGCTTGCCGTCGAAGGAGACGATGATGTCGCCACCGAGAACGTAGGTCTCGCCGGCGACGACCACTTGCTTTCGGCCACCCTCGAGGCCCGCCTCGGCCGCGCCACTGTCGCTTCTCACGGATTCGACGAGAACGCCTTTCTCGACGGGGAGGTTGTACGTATCGGCGACGACGGAGTTGACGGCCTGCCCGCTGATCCCGAGGTACGCATGATCGACGCGGCCGGTGCGCATGATCTGCGCGACGACGTCCTTCACTGTGTTGGAGGGAACCGAGAAGCCGATACCGACGTTCCCGGAGTTGGGGACTCCGCCAGTCTCGATCTGCGTGTTGACGCCGATGACCTGGCCGCGGGAGTTGAGGAGTGGGCCGCCGGAGTTGCCGTGGTTGATCGGTGCGTCCGTCTGGATGACGTGATCGATGGTGAAGCGGTTGGGAGCAGTGATCAGGCGTTGGAGCGCGCTCACGATCCCGGATGTGGCAGTGCGGTCGAGGCCGAACGGATTCCCGATAGCGACTACGGGGTCGCCTACCTTCACCTTGTCGGAGTCTCCCAGCGGGAGTGGTGTCAAGGCGCTCGCGGTCGTGTCCACCTGCAGCAAGGCGAGATCCGTTGACGGATCGCTGCCGACCAACTGCGCTTCGACCGTGTCTTGGTTCGAGAAGCTCACGCGAATCTCGTCGGCGCCTTCGATGACGTGGTAGTTCGTGACGATGCGACCAGCCTTGTCGAGGACGAAGCCCGAGCCGAGAGCCTGCTGCTGTGCCGCGCCCCCGATGTTCCCGCTCGTGGACGTGATCTGCACGACGCCAGAGGCGGCGCGCTCGTAGATCTCGTTGACGCTCATCGCGTCGCCGTCGGACGCGAGCGGCGGATTCGGCGACGACGCAGTCTCGGTGATCACCGTGGTATCGCCGTCGAGTCCGCCAAGAAGAGCAACCGCCCCTACGGCGACGGCGCCGCCGAGGACAGCCGTAGCGAAGAAAGCGGCGAAAGAGCGGAGGGAGCGCGAACCGGACATGCCGATCCGTTATAGACCGCTCGGCGTGAACCCCGGGTTAGCGAGAGTTAAGTCGCCGTTGCGGGGACCGCTCAGCCGGCGAGGATGCCCGTCACGAACATCGTTGCGATCCCAGCAAGGAACCCGACGATTGCATAACCGGAGCGAAGCCCTCCGGGAGCGTGCCGCGCTACGTAGCGCCCGACCTCGACAACGACCTGGAATGCAGCACCCGCCGCGATCGCGAAGAAGAGAGCCCCGAGAACGTCGTTCGACGTATACCCGCCAATCCAGGCTCCGAGGATCGTCGGTGCGCCAGCGACGAGCGCGAGCCCGACGAGCGTAAGGATCGTCACGCGCGTCTTGGCGACCGGTGTCGCGATCCCGAGGCCCTCGGTGACGTTGTGGATCATGAAACCCACGATCAGGAAGCTCCCGAGCTGGAGCTCGCCGAGCGCGAACGAAGCACCGATCGCGAGACCTTCGCCAAGGTTGTGAAGGCCGATCCCGATCGCGATGAGCAGCGCGAGAGCCAAGCCCGTCGCGGCGGAGCCACCGGTCAGCCTGCCGGCGAGCGCAGTCATCCCGAGGAAGCTGAGCGCGACGCCGAGCAGGACCAAGCCGGTTCCACCAAGCGCGGAAGGCAGCGCTGCCTGAAGCTGGAAGGACTCGCTGAGCGCTTCCACGCCGAGGAACGAGAGAAGCCCGGCCGTGAACGCCATGAATGCCGAGAGCCACGCTGGGCCTGCGTGCCGCAGCGCCGGGAGCCAGAGAAGCCCGAGAGCGACGGGAAGCACGCCGACCAGCACGCCGATCAGGGCGTAGCCCAGGAACCCTTCGACGGAGGGCGTCGGCGTCTCGATCGCAGCCGGGATCTCCTCGACCGTCTCGATTCCAGTCGAGGACGTGACACCGACGGTGATCGGATCGTCCTCCACCCAGTCGAAGGGGACGACGATCGTGCTCGACCGGAGGCGGCCGAGCGTCGTCGGGCCGTCGACTGTGTACGGGACGATCGCGTCGTCGACGTTCACGTTCGCGATCGTCAGGTCGTCCGGCTGCGGGTTGCGCACGGTGATCCTGATCTCGCCCGGTGAGAACTCGACCCGCCGGATGTCGAACTCGTCGGCGGGGGGCGGGTTCGTGCCGACGAGATCGACGAGCGCCGACCCGCTCGTGACGACGGCTCCGACAGCGAGTGCGAGCAGCAGCACCGGCACCACCGCCCACAGGCGCCACCCCATGCGCGCCCGAGATGTCGCGGACCCGGCCTCCATCAGTCGACCACGTCGAAGAAGCCCATCCAGCCGAGCTCGGCGAACTCGGACTGGTGCGCGTGGAACATGTGCAGGCCGGTCCCGGCGAACTCGATCTCGAGCACGCCCCGCTGCCCCTGGCACTGCATCACCGTGTCCGTGTACTCCCA
>JAERMP010000346.1 GCA_016844515.1 Thermoleophilia bacterium
CGAAGCCCATGTTCTTGTGCGCGCTCATGTGCGGGTAGAGCGCGTAGTTCTGGAACACCATCGCGATGTCCCGGTCCTTCGGCGGCAGGTCGTTGACGACGTGCTCGTCGATCTTCACCGTCCCGGACGTGATCGTCTCCAGGCCGGCGATCATCCGCAGCGCGGTGGTCTTGCCGCAGCCGGACGGCCCGACGAATACGACGAACTCGCCGTCGCCCACGGCGAGATCGAGGCCGGTGACCGCCTCCGTTCCGTCTGGGTACACCTTCGTCAAGTTCTCGAGCGTAATCTCTGCCACCGCGGCTCCTCGAACGTCTCTTGTCTCCGCGGCAAATCTACTAGCATCGAGCCGGTCCGATGGAGGGCCAGGCCGCGACGCGGTGGAGACCCGGCACACGTCGCTGGCGACGTGTGTTCGAGAGCCGCCGCGTTCTCGCGCCCCTTCTCATCGCCCCGGCGGTCATTTTCATGTTGCTCGTCGTGGGGGTCCCGTTCGTCTGGGCGATCTACCTCAGCTTCACGGACGCCATCGGCGGCTCGCTGAGCGGCAACTGGGTCGGGTTCGACAACTTCACGAACGCGTGGCAAGACGAGAACTTCCGGCGCGCGCTCCGGAACACGCTCGTCTTCACGCTCGCTTCTCAGGCCATCGTCCTCGTCGGCGCCGCCGTTCTCTCGAACTTCCTCGTCCGCGACTTCCGCGGCAAGTGGTTCATCCGCTTCCTCGTAGTCCTGCCCTGGGCCGCTCCGGTCGTGCTCTCGACGATCGGCTGGCTGTGGCTTCTCGACTCCCTCTCGACTCCCTCTACAGCGTCGTGAACTGGACGCTCGCCAGGCTCCATCTCGACAACGGCCTCGTCTGGCTGCTCAGCGCCGTGAACGTCGAGGAGGACGCCCAGGTGCCCTTGCAGTGGCTCGGACGCCCCAACCTCGCGCTCATCGCGATCACGCTCGTGCATGCCTGGCGGATCCTCCCGTTCGCCGTCGTGATCTTCATCGCCGGCCGCGCGTCGATTCCGAACGAGGTCGAGGACGCGTCCAGGATCGACGGCGCGACCGGGGTGAAGAAGCTCTGGTACGTCGACATCCCGCTGCAGCTCCCGATCGCGCTTGTGGCCGTCCTGTTCGGGATCGTGTTCACCGCGGTCGACTTCGCCGTCGTCTACCTCCTCACGCGCGGCGGGCCGTTCAACTCGACGCAGGTGCTGCCCACGTGGGCATACGCGATCGGAATCGATGGCGGCTCCCTCGGCGAGGGCGCCGCCATCTCGCTGTTCCTCTTCCCGCTGCTCGTCGTCGTCAGCGTCGGGATGCTGTTCTTCGCTCGCCGGGCCCAGGTGACATGACGGAGCTGACCTGATGACCCGGCGACAGAAGACGACGACGTACCTCGTCGTAGTGCCGTTCGCGATCCTGCTCGCGTTCCCGTTCTTCTTCGCGCTCGTGACGATGTTCAAGACGAACCTCGACCTGGCGAACGTGGAGCACTCCCCCTACCTCTATAACGACCTCGAGGGCGGCTTCCACTGGGACTTCTGGAACTACGCGACGACCGAGCACGTCACGTTCCTCTTCGGGGAGACGAACTATCCGACGTGGTTGCTGAACACGCTGCTCGTCGGCGGGGCGGTTGTGGGCATCACGCTGCTCCTGGCCATGCCGGCGGGCTACGCGCTCGCGCGGCTGGCGGGCGGGTGGGGTCAGAGCGCAGGCGTCGCCATCTTCCTCGTCTACCTGATCCCGCCGACGCTGCTCTTCCTCCCGCTTTCGCGGCTGATCACGCAGCTCGACCTCAAGGACTCCCTCTGGTCGCTGATCCTCATCTATCCGTCCTTCACGGTGCCCTTTGCGACGTGGCTCCTGATGGGCTTCTTCAAGACCATTCCGCAGGAGCTCGAGGACGCGGCGCTGATCGACGGGGCGTCGCGACTGAAGGCGCTCTTCCTGATCATCCTTCCGATCTCGCTCCCCGGGATCCTGACCGCGGTCATCTTCGCCTTCTCGCTCTGCGTGAACGAGTTCATCTACGCGTTCACGTTCATCTCCAGCTCCGAGCAACGAACGGTGTCCGCGGGCATCCCGAACGACCTGATCCGGGGGGATGTCTTCTTCTGGCAGTCGCTCATGGCGGCGACGCTGATTCCCGCCATCCCGCTCGCGCTTCTCTACACCGCGTTCCTCGACCGCTTCATCAAGGGCTTTACAGGAGGGGCGTTCCGTTAGAGAATCGAGAATCGAGTCGAAAAGGGGGTAACCGTGGCAGATGTAGCGGACGAACTCGTTCGCCCGAGCTCGGACCTGACCCGAGCGGACCTGTTAAAGCGAGGAACCGCCGCCGCCTTCGCGATCAGCATGTTCGGCGGCCTCACCGACCGAGCGTTCGGGTTCTACGGCCCGCTCAAGTACGCGAACAGGCAGCTCTCGGGACAGCTCAGGATCATGCAGTGGGCCCACTTCGTCCCGGCCTACGACCAGTGGCTCGACAACACCTACGTCAAGCGATGGGGCGAGGCGAACGACGTCGAGGTCAAGGTCGACCACATCAACAACGCCCTGCTCTACAGCACGGGGGCATCGCAGGTCGCGGCACAGAGCGGTCACGACCTGTTCTGGTTCATCTCGCCGCCGTCGACATTCCAGAAGCAGGTCGTTCCCGTCACCGACCTCGTGCAGGAGGTCAGCAAGAAGCTCGGGCCGATGTCGAGGGTTGCGAGGAAGAGCACCTACAACCCGAAGACGAA
>JAERMP010000030.1 GCA_016844515.1 Thermoleophilia bacterium
GCTGCTGCGCGCTGCCGGCGGTGCCGAGCTGTGGGCGGTCGTCAAGGCGGAGGGGTACGGTCACGGCGCGGTCGACGTCTCTCGTGCTGCGCTCGACGCCGGAGCGTCAGCGCTTTGTGTTGCGACGTTGCCGGAAGCGCTGCACCTTCGCGCCGCGCTGCGAAACGCTCGCATCATCGTCATGTGCCCCGTCTCCGAGCGTGAGGTCGGTGAGGCAAAGGCCGCGCGGCTCGAGCTCGTCGCCGCGGACGGACGGGTGCCCGAAGGCGCACGGGTCCACCTGAAACTCGACACCGGAATGGGTCGCTGGGGGCTCTCCGAGCTGCCTGCTCCGGGACGCGACGTCGTCGGTGTGATGAGTCACCTCGCCTCCGCGGAATCCGATCCGGCGTTCACGCAGCTTCAGGTCGAGCGTTTCAAGGAGGCGACCGCGGGGCTTGGCTCGCTGACGAGACACCTCGCCAACAGCGCGGCCACGCTTCGCTACGCGGAGGCGCGCTTCGACGCCGTTCGCTGTGGCATCGCGCTCTACGGCATCTCGCCGTTCGATGCCGGCCCGCAGGCGGAAGGGCTCGAGCCCGCCTTGCGTTGGGAGTCGTATCTCGCACTCGTGAAGCAGCTCGCGCCCGGCGAGAGCACGGGGTACGGGCGTCGATTCGTCGCCGATCGACCGACGTGGATCGGCATCGTTCCTGTTGGGTACGCGGACGGGTTTCGGCGAGACATGACCGGGACTGAGATCCTCGTGGAAGGCGAGCGCAGGCGGGTCGTGGGCACGATCTCGATGGATGCTCTCGCGGTCGAGCTGGACGCGCGACTCGCGCTGGGAACTCCGGTGACGCTCGTCGGCGACGGGATCCTGATCGAGGATCACGCGCGTGTCGCCGACACGATCGGATACGAGATCGCTACGGGGCTCAACACCCGCTCCGGCAGAGCGCGGCGGGTCGCGAAGGGCTTCCCGGCGTAACTACAGTCGTGATTCGCCGGCGAGAACCGAGCAGGCCTAGGACGCAGGGAGGGCCAATATTCAAGAATATTGGCCCGACTGAGGACGACGACATGCGAAGCGTTCGCAGCCGCGCGAAGCGCGGATGTAGTTGCGGCGGGGAGCCCTAGGGATGGATGAGCTCGTCCGCGAGATACTCGGCGACGAGGAAGCGTGGATCGTCGGCGGCGCCGTCCGGGACGAGTTGCTCGGTCGCCCGGTGCTCGACCTCGACGTCGCCTGTGGCGAGCCGCGGGAGGCTGCCGTTCGCTACGCGCGACGGTTCGGCGGCGCTGCGTTCCCGCTCTCGGAGCGCCACGGCGCCTGGCGCGTAGCGGCGCCGGACGCCGATCAGACGGTCGACTTCACGCCTCTCCCCGCCGGCATCGAGGCCGACCTCGCCTCACGCGACTTCGCGTTCAACGCGATCGCCGTGCGCGTCGGATCGGGTGATGTGTGCGATCCGCACGGCGGAAAGGCCGATCTGGCTGCCGGGCGCATCCGTGCCGTCTCGGACTCCGTCTTCATCGACGATCCACTGCGCCTCCTCCGCGCCGTGCGGCTCGAGGACGAGCTCGGCTTCCGCATGGATTCGCACACGGAGGAGCTGCTCCGCATCTCCGGCGCGCTCGTCACCCAGCCCGCGGGCGAGCGCATCCTCAGTGAGCTCCGCCGGCTCTCGCCGGCCGGCTACCGACGGCTCGACGACGTCGGTCTGCTCGAGCCGCTCGACGGTCGAGTCGACGGCCCGTTGGACGCGCTCGACGACCCGGACTTCCGTCTCGTCGCTGTCTTCCGGGATCACCTCGCCGGTCTTCCGATCTCGAACGATCTCCGGCGGTACGCGACGACTCTATTGCGCGCACGAGCGCCGGAGGATCCCTCTCCGCGAGCCATCCATCGCTTCCGCCGTGACACGGAACCCTGGGCGCTCGACGCGCTCGCTTTCGTCGGCGCGGCTGAGCTCTCGACGGTCGTCGAAGCCGCGCGCCGTGCCGATCCGGCGGAGCCGCTCGTCCGGGGAGACGAGCTCGGGATCCCGCCCGGCCCCGAGATCGGACGTATCCTCGCTGTCATCGACGAGGAACGGGCAGCGGGGACGATCTCGACACGCGACGACGCGCTTGGCCTCGCGCGCTCGATTGCGAGCACCGAGGCGTCGGCGTGAGCGTCGAGCTGCGCCTAGCGCTGCAGGAGGAGCGCGCAACTGATCTTGCGGAGCGCGTGCGCCGGCTGCTCGGGCCGTTCACCGGGACCGAAGCGGCTCTCGACGCAGGCTGCGGCACTGGAGCTCTCGCGTTTGCGCTCTCCCCGAACGTCGCGGAGGTGGTCGGGATTGATCCACGAGCCGACTACCTCGAGGCTGGGCGAGCCGCCGCGCCGGAGAACGTTCGCTTCGTCGAGGGCGACGCGACCGCGCTCCCGTTCGGCTACGCCAGCTTCGACCTCGCGTGCTGCCACCGCGTCCTGCATCACGTCCGTCGCCCGGAGCTTGCGGTGTCCGAGCTGGTGCGCGTCACCCGTCCCGGCGGCCGGCTGTTCATCGTCGATCAGCTCGGGTCGATCGATCCCTTGCGGAGCATGGAGATGGACCGGTTCGAGCACCTGCGCGACTCCACGCACCAGCGGCTCCTTCCGGACGGGGACATTCGCGGGTACCTCGACGCGAACGATCTCGTTCTCCTCACGTCCGAGGTGACCCACGAGCGGATCGACGTCGAGCAGCGACTCGACCTCGCTGGCGTGTCGGAGGAGGATCGCGAGCGGATCCGCGGCCCGGCGCCGGCGGAACCGTACGACGTCGAGATCGGCTGGTACGTATCCCGGAAGTCGGGTCCGTCCTAGTCGCTACTCGCCGCGGTGATACCCGGTTCGCCCAGCGAGTCTGGCGAAGACACCCGGAAAGAACGCCTGTGCGATCGAGATGAAGCGATAAGGGAACCAGGGAACGGTGACCTCGCCCTTTCCTTTCTCGACTGCTTCCACGATCGCCCGCGCCACATCGTCGGCATCGATCACGAAACGGCGAAGAAGCCGGCTGCTGAGCGTCTTACGCTGAGGGAAGCCCTCGGTCTCGACGAAGCCGGGCATGATCGTGTGCACCTGGATCCCGGTGCTCCGGAGCAGCGCTGCGGTCGAGCGCGAGAATGCGAGCTGGGCGTGCTTGGAGGCCGAATACGCCCCTGCGGGCGCGAAGGCTACGGTTCCCGCGACCGAGACGAGGTTCACGACGTGCGCTTCGCCTCCGCCGGCCGCCGCCGCGCGCAATCCCGGCTCGAACGCGCGCAGGCACCACACCCCACCGAGGTAATTGACTGCAGTCACGCGCTCGATCCGCTCGGGATCGATGTCCAGATAGCTGCCGCGCGCCGGGATGCCGGCATTGTTGACCAGGAGCGCGATCGAAGGGTGCCGCTCGAGAACACGCTCGGCGACCTCGTCGACACCCGCGCGATTCGAGACGTCACACACCTCCCATTCGCCGCCGATCTCGGCCGCGAGAGTCTCGAGCCGGTCGGCCCGTCGCGCCAGCACCACGCAGAGCCAGCCCCGCCGGGCGAGCTCGCGCGCGGTCGCCTCGCCGATCCCCGACGACGCTCCCGTGACGACCGCTACCCGCCCATCGCTCATCGCCGCGGCACCCTATCCGTTTAGGATCGCTGGATGGCTGGCAGGTTCGAAGGCAAGCAGGCACTCGTTCTGGGGGTCGCCAACAAGCGCTCCATCGCATGGGCCATCGCTCACCGCCTCGCCGACGAGGGAGCCCAGGTCGCGTTCACGTACCAGGGAGAGCGCATCGAGAAGAGCGTCCGCGACCTGGCCGAGACCGTCTCGAGCCCGCTGGTCACGGAGTGCGACGTCCGCTCGGACGAGGACATCGCCCGCGTCTTCTCCGAGGTCGCCGACACGTTTAGCGGGGGGCTCGACATCCTCGTCCATTCCGTTGCATTCGCCGCGGCAGAGGATCTCGAGGGGCGGTTCATCGACACGCCGCGTGACCGGTTCTGGATGGCGGTCGACATCAGCGCGTACTCGCTCGTCGCCTGCTGCCGCGCGGCCGAGCCGCTGATGGAGGCTCGCGGCGGAGGTTCGATCGTCACGATGACGTACCTCGGCGGTGAGCGCGCCGTTCCGCACTACAACGTGATGGGCGTCGCCAAGTCGACTCTCGATTCCTCCGTTCGCTATCTGGCCTGGGATCTGGGGTTCAAGGGCATCCGAGTCAACGCGATCTCCGCCGGTCCTGTGCGCACGCTTGCTGCGCGCTCGATCGCCGGCTTCACGACGATGGAAGCGATGTTCGAGGAGCGGGCGCCGCTCCATCGGCCAATCGAGGCCGACGACTGCGGTTCCGCGGCTGCCTACCTGCTCTCGGATGACGCAGGCAACGTGACCGGCACGACGCTGTACGTCGACGCCGGGTACCACGCGATGGGGATGTAGCGGCTACGCCGCGGACGCCGCCGCGATTACGGCGTCGATGTCGGGCAGCTCTCGCCCGAGCATCCACGCAGCGACGATCGTTTCACCGTCCTCGATCAGGAACGCCGACCTTGCGGCGACATCCATCATCCCGAGTGGCTCGAATGCGACGCCGAACGCTCGCGTAGCCTCGCCGTTCCAGTCGGAGAGGAGCGGCACGTCGACGTCGAGCGTCTGTGCCCAGGCCGCATGGGACCACGGGGAGTCACGTGAGATCGCGAGCGGACGGACACCGGCAGCGGCGAGATCCTCGCTCCTGTCCCGCAGGAGCACGAGCTCGGTCGTTCAGGTCGGAGACCAGTCCCAGACGTAGAAACAGAGAAGCGTAAGACCGGCGCCGAGCTCCTGGCGCAGGGGTCGCGATTCCTCGCGTGGCGCGGTCCAGACCTGGACGTCGGGAACGCGGTCGCCGGCTTCGAGCACAAGGGCCACCATACGTTCGAGGACCTACGGCGTACAGCACCAGCCCGCGACACGTGGGAACGAGCGTGACCGGAACTGCTCCGACACGTTCGAGACGGCCCGGATCTTCCTCTTCCCGTCGACCCGAACGAAGACCCACTGGTCCGCCGTCGGCCACGTTACGAGTAGCCAGCGCCCGTCGGGCGACCAACTCACCTGGTCGAACGTTCCGGTGCCGCTAAACAGGGGAGCGCCGGTTGCGAGCCGGAATACCGTGCTCTGTGACCCCTCAAGACGGATCACGGCGGTCTCGCGGGTGCCCGGGCGGAAGGCGGCGTCGTCATCCTGGGTCGCGTCGGACGGGTCGTCTTGCGCCGCGACCCGGCCGCCTTCCTCGTAGACGCGCAGACCGTACGGCTGGAGCACGAGAAGCCGCTTCCCGTCGCTCGACCACTCGATAGCGCCTATCGGACTCCTTCTCCCGGCGCGCTGAGCCCGCCAGAGGACGCGCCCGGTGTCGACGTCCAGGACCCGGACCTCCCGGCGAGATACGTAGGCGAGCACGAACCCGTCGCCCGGTCGCCACGCGAGGGGTCCGCGTGCTCCCGGGGCGAGGAGACGATCGCCTCTGCCGTCGCCCGCGACGACGCGTAGGCCAGTCCGGTCGACGTACGCGATCCTCGTGTCGGTCTCGGTGCCCATCCACCGCGGGTAGCGGACTCCCGGTCGGGCGAGAGTCCAGCGGACATCTCCGTCCAGCTCGAGAGCCGCGAGCTCGTTCTGCCGGGTGGCGGCGACGAACCGGCCGAAGGGCGACCATGTCGCCTCGCGATAGTCGCCGAGCAAGCGGCGCGACCCGTCCGGCTGCACGACCCAAACGCCCGCGTCGGACGAGACGAGGAGCTTCCCCGGCGCCGGCAGTGAGAAGAGCGCCGGCTGCGCGCGCTCGACTCCGACCGCCTCGCGAATCTCGTCGATCACTGCCCGGCCGGGTGGGCTCACCGCGGCGGCAACGAGGGCGCCGAGAGCGACGGCGACGACGGCAACCCTGCGCCAGTGGGAGGGTTGGGGGACGGGTTGCCGCTCGGCGAACGCCGAGCGTACGACCCTCCACGTCCGCTCGCGGGCTTCGTGCTCGCCCGGGACGTCGATCCGCTCGAGCTCGGTCTTCACAGTTCCTCCGAGAGCGTGTCGAGACCACGACGAAGTCGGGAGTTGACGGTTCCGCGGGGAAGGTCGAGAGCGTCGGCGATCTCCCCCGGCGTGAACTCGAGCAGGTAGCGCATCACGACGACCGCCCGATGTTCGGGGGCAAGGCGGGCGAGGGCGGCCAGCACGTCGTCCCCCGGAGCCTCGGCCGCGTTGGCCGCAGGGATCGTCTCGGAGAGCTCGACCTCGGACCGAAGCCGGCGCGCACGAGCCCAGTCGATCGCGCGGTTGACCACGATCCGGTGCAGCCACGGACCGAACGGCCTGCGACGGTCGAACGAGTCGAGTGCGCGCAGCGCGGCGAGGAAGGACTCCTGGGCGATGTCTTCGGCCGCGCTCGCGTCGTGGGTGACGAGGTAGGCGGCCCGGTAGGCGCGTGGCCAATGGGTGCGGAACAGGACCTCGAGGTCCGAGACCGATCCTCGCTGCGCGCCGCGCACGCGGGCGCGCTCGTCCCGAGCCACGTGCATCCCGTGCCCAGATTACGACGGAACCTGGCCAGGAGGTCCACGTCCGAGATACGAGGACGCCGGTCCCCGAGGTCCGTGGACCTCTCGATCGGCTTGATGCGTAAGAAGGACGTGGACAGGCGCGAGTTTCTCGTGGTAGCGGCCGCCGCACCGGTTGCACTCGCGCTCGGCCCGCGAGCGAGCGCAGCGTCGCTCGGAGGCCTCCCGCTGGCGTTCGTCACCGCCGACCTCGACTCGCACGTGGCTGTCGTCGATCCGGAGACGGCCCGCGTCGTCGCCCGCATCCGGACACTCGCCGGGCCGCGCAGCATCGAAGCGGTCGGCTCGACGGCGCTCGTCGCCCACACTGCGCTCGGCAGCCTCTCGCTCGTCGACGCAGGCACGCTGCGCGTGCGGACGGTGGTAGACGGCTTCGGCGCGCCGCGCTATACCGCGGCCCGGGGATCGCTCGCGTACGTGACCGATTCCGCGCGCGGCGAAGTCGTCACCGTCGACGTCCGGCGAGGATCCGTGGTCGCGCGCGCACCCGTGCCCGGCCCCGCCCGCCACGTCACGATCACGCCGGACGGCGAGGCGATCTGGGCAGCGCTCGGCTCCAAGGCCCGGGAGATCGCGGTGCTCGACGCGCGAAAGCCGCGGCGTCCACATGTCGTGCGGATGCTGACGCCGCCCTTCCTGGCGCACGATGTGGTCGCCGCCCCGGACGGGCGGCACGTCTGGGTGACCTCGGGCGACTCGCGCCGGGTCGCGGTCTACGACCGTGCCGGCCGTCGCCCGCAAGAGGTGATCGCCGCGGGCGCGCCGCCGCAGCACATTGCCTTCGTCGGGAGTCTCGCCTTCGTGGCGAGCGGCGACGACGGAACGGTTCGTGTTCATCGCCTGGATGGGAGCCTCGTTCGGGAGGCAGAGGTCCCGATCGGCTCGTACAACGTGGCGTTCGGAGGCGGGCGTGCCGTCACTCCGTCGCTGTCGCGCGGCACGGTAGCGCTGCTCGACGAGCGCGGGCGCGTGCACGCGATACGGAAGATCGCTCGCGCCGCGCACGACGCATGTGTCGTCCCCGCCAATTGAAGGAGGAACGATGAGAAGGATGCTCGCACTCGTCATGACAGTCGCCGCAGTTACCGTGGCAGGCGCGCAGGCGAACGGATCTCCGTACTCGCCCGGGCTCGTGTACGGCTGGAACGGCGTCGGCGCCCAGAACGGTGGAGTCCGCTTCGTCGCCTTCGGGATGCCGAAGTCGTCGATCGTCGCCGCCGTCCGCGCGCGCGACGGTCACGTCGTGCGGAGCACTGTTATCCGAGGGTTCTACGGCGTGCCGCTCGTGAGCTACGACGGGACGGCCGGCGGACTGTCGGGCGATGGAGAGTCGCTCGTGCTCGCCTCGTACGGTCCGCTGCCTGGTGAAGCCGGCAAGACCCGCCTCGTCGTCTTGAATACGAAGACGCTGGCGGTGGTTCGCTTCGTCGTGCTTCGCGGGTCGTGGTCGTACGACGCAGTTTCACCCGACGGCTCGATGCTCTATCTCGTGGAGCACATCTCGGCAGGCCAGAATCCGCTCTATCGCGTTCGCTCCTTCGATCTGAGAGCCAACCGGCTGATTCCCGGTGCAATCGTGGACCGAATCGAGCGTGAAGCCGTCATGGGAGGGCAGCCGGTGACGCGTGCCACGAGCTCCGACGGCCGGTGGGCGTACACGCTCTACGCGCGCGCCAAGAGCGAGCCGTTCGTCCACGCACTCGACACGGTGCGTCGAGAAGCGTTCTGTGTCGACCTGCCACTCCGTCTCGGGCAGGCACGGCAGATGGAGCTGCGCTTACGGCTCACGGCGGGAGGGCAGACGCTCTCGGTGGTCCGAAACCGCACGTCGCTGGCGGAGATCGACACCAGGTCGTTCGAGGTCGAGAGGAGCTAGGCCACCGGAGCGGGAAGCCGCTCGGTGGCGTCTGCGACCTCGCGGGCAACCTCGACGATGTCTCGGTTCGCCGTGTAGATACGGAGTTGGCGATCTGCGCTGTTCCCGCGGGCGAGGATCTCGAGCACCCCTTCGAGCTCACGCTCGGATCCGAGCTCGCGCGCATGTGGCCTGAGCTCGCCTACCGTGCGCCGAATGAGGCGCGAGACGGGGACGCGGTTTCGCTTCCCGCTCGCGAGGTCCATCAGGGGCGCTTCGAGGCCGTACCGGGCCGCCAACCATTTGTTCTCGCTCGTCAGGATCCGGTGGTACGAGGGAATCTCCTGGTCCGCCTCGTAGCGTTCGCAGAGCTGCTTGACGAGGGCCTGGCAGTAGGCGGCGATCGCAACCGCGTCCTCGACGCGCGTGACGGCGTCGCAGATACGAACCTCGATCGTGCCGAGACGCGGGTGCAGGCGGATGTCCCACCAGATGTGCGTGTAGTCGGCGATGCAGCCGGCTCGCTCGAGCTGACCCACGACCTCGGCGTAGTCGGCGTAGTCGCGAAAACGCGGCGGCGGCCCCGAGCGCGGGAACGCCGAGAAGACCATCTGGCGGCTGGACGCCAGCCCTGTCGGCTCACCTCTCCAGAACGGCGAGCTCGCGGACAGGGCGAGCAGCGGCGCCAGGTGGGGGAGAAGGCCGTTGACGACCTTGATCGCCTTCTCGGGATCGTCCACGGCGACGTGCACGTGCATCCCGAAGATGAGCTCGCGGCGTGCGACATACTGAAGTTGGTCGATGAGTGTCCGGTAGCGGTCCTTGGCCGTGATGCGCTGGGCCTCGAAGAGGCTGAACGGGTGCGTCCCGGACGACCCCACGCGCGTGCCTCGCTCGTTCGCGATCTCCGTGACGTAGCCGCGAAGCTTCGTGAGCCAGCGCATGACGTCTCCCGCATTACGGCAGACGGGAGTCGAGATCTCGAGCACCGACTGCATGAGCTCCGCGTTGATGCGTGCTTCGAGCTCGTGCCCCGTGACCGCCTCGAGCATCGTCTCGATGTGTTGCACGAGGTCGAACGTCCGTTCATCGAGAAGCTGGTACTCCTCCTCGACGCCGAGCGTGTACGGATCGCCGACTCCGAACTTGTGATCGAGGACGCTCGGGCGCGGCTCGTTGACGCCTCCGGTGATCGAGGCTGGAAATGCCTGCTTGCCGCCGTTGTCGGCGCTCACGAGCCAGCCTCTGGCTCATGAGCGTGGAGGGGCGTGGGGAACCGGGAGGTTCCCCACGATCTCAGGAAGAAGGGGGCACGCGGGGGAAACATGGTTTCTCCCGCGTGCGCGAGCCGAAGGCGAGCGTTGCTCACGGGATCACCGCCTCGACCTCGATCTCGACTTTCCACCTCGGGTCGAAGAGACCGGCGAGCACGGTCGTGTTCGCAGGTCGCACCTCGCCGAAGACCTTCGTGTGGGCTCGCGCGAACCCGTCGAAGTCGGCGGGATTCGTGAGGTATACGCGCGTGCGCACCACGTGCTCGAGGCTCGTTCCCGCCTGCTCGAGCGCGGTGCCGATGAGCTCGAGGCAGAGGAGCGTCTGATCGTAGATGTCCTCTGGCGGCGGCGATCCGTCCGGCGGGTTCGCCGCTGTTCCCGAGACGTGCACTCTGTCGCCGGCGACGACCGCGCGCGAGTAGCCGACTATCGGTTCGTACGCTCCCGTCCCCGAGATCAGGCGCCGCTCCATCGCCGCACTAGTATCGCGCGGCGTGCAGGCACTTCGCCAGATCGACGAGTGGCCCGTGGCGTTCGCTGCAGCCGGCGTCGTCGATCTTGGCGGGGCGGTCTCGACGCACGGCGACAGCACTCGGACGGTCAGACTGGCATCGGTCTCCAAGCCCGTCGTCGCGCTCGCAGTGCTCGTGGCCGCCGAAGAGGGCGTCGTCGACCTCGACGAGCCGGCTGGGCCCCCGGCCTCGACGGTTCGACATCTTCTCGCGCACACGTCGGGACTACCGTTCGAAGGGACGACGCCGATCGCGCAGCCGGGGCGGCGCCGGATCTACTCGAACGAGGCGTTCCGGGTCCTCGCCGACCATCTCGCCGCCCACGCTGAGATGCCGTTCGTGGACTACGTCACCGCCGCCGTTTCCGCTCCCCTCGGCGTCGATATCGACCCTCAAGGCGATCCCGGCTCGGGCATGCACGCATCTCTCGACGACGTGCTTGCGTTCGGTCGCGAGCTCCTGACACCCGCGCTCCTCGCTCCCGAGACGCTCGACGAGATGACGAGCGTTCAGTTCCCAGGGCTGACGGGCGTCCTCCCGGATCACGGCCGCTTCGATCCTCTGGACTGGGGCCTCGGCGTGCAGCTCAACACGGCGACGCCGACGTGGATGGGCGCGCGGGCGTCACATCGAGCTTTCGGTCACTTCGGGGGCTCGGGGACGTTCCTCTGGATCGATCCCGAGGTCGGCGTCGTCTGTGCCGCGTTGACGACGCGCGAGTTTGGCGCATGGGCGAAGGACGCCTGGCCTCGCTTCTCGGACGCCGTCCTAGACGAGCTCGAGTCCGCCAAGTAACAGTCTGTTACAAGGGCAGTACTCGGAGCGGATGAGATCACGCAGCATCGGGATCGTCGCCGTCGCCGTCGCCGTCGCCGTCGCCGTCGTCGGCGAAGAGCGGCCGTACGAGCTCGTCGAACGTCGCTCGATCGCAACTCGCGATCAGACAGGGAGTCATCGCCGTAACTGTTGCAGTGCGCGAGACGTGCATCGCCAGCGCGACCTCCCCGAAGAACTCACCTGCGCGCAGGATGCGCCGGTCGCCGATCGACGTTTGCGACACACCGGCGACTCCCGACAACAGCACGTAGAAGCGATCGCCCGGCTCGCCTTCGCGAATGACGACGGTGCCGGAGGCGACCTCCTCGCGCTGCATGCGGTCGGCGAGCTTCCCGAGGATCTCTCCGGGTAGCTCGGCGAAGAGCCCCACTCGCGCGAGCTCCGTCACCGACGCGGGTACGTGTCTGGGGCTCATCGGCCTACTCCAGGCCGATGAGCGTGGAGGGTGTGGGGAACCGGGAGGTTCCCCACGTCTTCAAGAAGAAGGGGGCACGCGGGGGAAACATGGTTGCCCCCGCGGGAGTGAACCGTAGGTGAGCGACGGACACGAGCGTACGCTACCCGCGTGGGCGTTCTGGGCGAATGGCGCTTCTGCCCCCGTTGCGCGTCGACCATCACCCACGAGGAGGGCCGTATCGAATGCGAGTCGTGCGGCTTCGTCCACTACGCCAACGCGGTTCCGGCCGTCTCCGCGCTCGTGGTCGACGATGAGCGGCGCGTTCTCCTGGCGCGCCGCGCCTACGAGCCCGACGCGGGCTTGTGGGACACGCCGGGCGGATTTCTCGAGGCGGGCGAGGAACCGGTCGCCGCTCTCCGGCGCGAACTGCTCGAGGAGACGGGCCTCACGATCGAGATCGGCGACTTCGTGGGGATGTTCACCGATCGCTACGGTGACGGGCCGACTGCGGCCGAAGTTCTCAACCTCGTGTGGGAAGCCAGGATCGCGGGTGGGGAACCCTGCGCCGCCGACGACGTGTCCGAGCTGCGCTGGTTCGCGCGCGATGCGCTTCCGACCGAGAGCGAGCTCGCGTTCCGCTGGCTCGGCCCCGCTCTGCGGTCCTGGTCAGCGTCCGATTGACCCCGGACGCACCGAAGGGCCAGCAAGCTGGCCCTTCGGCAGGGGAGGGGGAGGGGGAAGCCTCGAACAAAACTTCCTGGAGGGAGCTTCCTATCAGGTTACGCCTTTCGACGGAAGGGCTTCGGCGCTTTTAGGCTGCGAGACCCAGCGAGCGCTCGAGAGCGGACTTCGGCTGTGCACCCACTGCTGCGGCGGCCGGCTCGCCTTCCTTGAAGAGGATCATCGTCGGAATCGACATGACCCCGTACTTGATCGAAAGGCCTTGCTCTTCGTCGATGTTGACCTTGACGAGCTTGATCTCGTCCTTGCGCTCCTCGGCGATCTTCTCGAGCACGGGCGATACGGCATGGCACGGGCCGCACCACTCGGCCCAGAAGTCCACGATCACCGGGGTCTCGCTCTTCAGCACTTCCTGCTCGAAGGTCGCTTCTGTCACGTTGATTGCCATCTGATGGTTTCGATCCTTTCTGCCTGGTATTAGGAATGCTTAGAGGTGAACGCCGGGAGCACCGAAACCCTTCCCTAGACTGACCGGTCGTGGCGCAGATCTTCACACCACTTCCGGACAAGCCGGACCATAACGCGCTCGAGCTGGAGATCCTCGAGATCTGGGAGCGCGAGGGGACGTTCGACACCGTCCGTGAGAGGAACCGCGGCGGCCCGAGGTTCAGTTTCATCGACGGTCCGATCACGGCGAACAACCCGATGGGAGTCCACCACGCGTGGGGTCGCACACTCAAAGATGTCTTCCAGCGCTACAAAGCGTTACACGGCTTCGACCAGCGCTACCAGAACGGATTCGACTGCCAAGGCCTCTGGGTCGAGGTCGAAGTCGAGAAATCACTCGGACTCAACTCGAAGCGCGATATCGAGGAATACGGGCTCGCCGAGTTCGCCGAGCGGTGCAAAGAGCGCGTGGCGCACTACTCCGAGATGTGGACCGAGCAGTCGAAGCGCCTCGGGCAGTGGATGGACTGGGACAACGACTACTACACGTTCTCTGACACGAACATCGAGTACATCTGGCGGTTCCTGAAGACGGTCCACGAACGCGGTTGGCTCTACAAGGGGCACCGCTCGACCCAGTGGTGCCCGCGCTGCGGGACCTCTCTGTCGCAGCACGAGCAGGCGGGTGAGGACAAGTACGTCG
>JAERMP010000158.1 GCA_016844515.1 Thermoleophilia bacterium
GGCACTGGCGGCTTCCTGCTCGCTGCGCACGAGTGGATCGCCCGCTCGTACCAGCTCGATCCCGACCAGAAGCGGCACCTGCGCTTCGACGCGCTCCGCGGCTGGGAGATCGTGGACGCAACGGCGCGGCTCTGTGTCATGAACCTGCTCCTGCACGGGATCGGCTCGGAGGAGGCGGAGAGCCCGGTCCGAGTGGACGACGCGCTGAAGGCCGATCCGGGCGAGCGCTTCGAGATGGTGCTCACGAATCCGCCGTTCGGGCGCAAGTCGTCCATGACGTTCGTGTCCGAGGAGGGCCAGGTGGCGCGGGAGGACCTCGTCGTCGTCCGCGACGACTTCTGGGCGTCCACGTCGAACAAGCAGCTCAACTTCGTTCAGCACGTGCGGACGCTGCTCGACATCGGCGGCCGTGCCGCGGTCGTCGTCCCGGACAACGTCCTCTTCGAGGGCGGCGCCGGGGAAACGGTACGGCGGAAGCTCCTGCACGAGTGCGACGTGCACACGCTCCTTCGCCTTCCGCCGGGCATCTGGTACGCGCCCGGGGTGAAGGCCAACGTCCTCTTCTTCGACCGCAAGCCGGCATCCGAGACGCCGTGGACGCGCGAGCTCTGGGTCTACGACCTGCGGACGAACCAGCACTTCACCCTCAAGCAGAACCCGCTGCGCCGTGAGCACTTGCAGGAGTTCGTCGAGGCGTTCCGGCCCGGCGAGCGTCACCTGCGCGAGGAGGCTGAGCGCTTCCGCTGCTTCTCGTACGACGATCTGATCCAGCGCGACAAGGTCTCGCTCGACATCACCTGGCTCCGCGATGCGTCGCTCGAGGATATGGACGACCTGCCGCCGCCCGAGGTGCTGGCGCAGGAGATCGTCGACGATCTCGAAGCGGCGATCGCCGAGTTCTCGGCGGTGGCCGAGAGCCTCGCTGCCCGCGACGCCGAGTAGGTCTTCGGGCGATACGCTGAACGGCCATGGCACGGGCTGGGCTCGTGGTGGGTGCGGTTGCAGCGGCGCTCGCGCTCGGTGCTGCCGCTGCCTGGTTCTTCCTTTTGCGCGACACAGCCGAACCGGTCGGCGTCGACGAGGCCGTTACGAGCTTCCGCACGAATACGGAGCCCACGCCTGCCGCGCCGTCGCCGATTCCCGAAGGCGTCTACGTCTACGTGACGGACGGGTACGAGAAGACCGATGCGCTTACCGGCGTCACGCATCGCTATCCGAGGCGCTCGACGATCACGATCACTGCGGCTGACTGCGGGGTCAGCCTGCTCTGGCGCGCACTCGACGGCCGCTCGACCGAGTGGATCTACTGCGTCGGTGGGAAAGGCTGGTCAATCGCTCGGCAGGACGAGCGACACACGTTCTTCGGTCGCACCGAGCGGACGACCTACGTGTGCGAGACGACTCCGATCCGGCCGGCCGAGCCGTCGGTCGGAATGCGCTGGCCGGTCCTCGACTGCGGCACGGGCGAAGCGGACGAGAGAGGCACGGTGCGAGTCATCGGGTTGCCGCAGGTTCGGGTCGGCAACGTGGAGGTCGCGACCGTTCACGTTCGGAAGACGACGAGGTTCGCGGGGGAGATTCGAGGGACCTCGCGGCACGACATCTGGTTCGACTCGAAGTCGGGCGTGCCGGTGAAGATGGTCATGGTGAGCCGGACGACGAACGACTCGCCTGTCGGGGACGTGCACTACGAGGAGGACGTCACCCTGCTTCTCACCTCGCTGACGCCCCGGCGGTGAGCGTGCGGGGACGAGTCGACGCGCTGCGTCTTGCACCGGACGGAAAGCCGCGTCCGGACGCTCCGTTCGGCCAGGGCCCGCTCGCGGCTCGAGTTTTGCGAGGCGCGATCATCGGAGCGAGTGCAGTCGCGAGCCGCCTGCCCGAGGGTGTGCTCAGGCCGTTGGCGGACACCGGCTCCACGCTCGAGTGGGCGTGCCGCCCCGCAAAACGCCGCCGGCTCGCCTCGAACCTCTGCCACACGCTTGGACTTCCACCGGATCATCCGGAGGTCGCGGCGCTCGTCCGGCGCGAGATACGAAACGAAGCCCGTCGCTCGGCCGCTTTCCTCTGGGCGATCGCCAGACCCGAGGAGCTCATCGCCACGACCGAGATCCGCGGTCGCGAGCACATCGACGCGGCGCTGGCTGGTGGACACGGTGTCCTGCTCGTGTCGACACACGTCGGAGGCTGGGAGGTGGCGACCGCACTGCCCAAAGCGATCGTTTCGGTCCCGACGACGGCGATCGTCACCGACGACTGGCTTGCGTGGGCTGTCGAGGGTCTTCGCATCCGCCTGGGGCTCGGGATCATGTACGACTCCGAACCGGCTTCGAAGGCGGCTCGGCTGCTTCGCGACGGCCAGGCGATCCTCGTCCTCGGGGACTACGCGAAGGAGTGGATGCGGACGTATCCCGTGCGGCTCCTCGACGCCGTGGCCGAGCTTCCTGCGGGCATTGCTTCGCTTGCGCGTCTCTGCGGGACTCCTGTCGTGCCGTTCAGCGTCCTTCCCGTTGCGCTCTGCCGATGGCGGGTCGAGATCGAGCCGCCGCTCGATCCTCCGGCGCGGGACGGTGGCGTCGAAGCGGAGCAGTCCCTCCTGCAGCAGCTCGCAGATCGCTGGACGGCAACGTTGCGCGCGAATGCGGAACACTGGGCGGCCGTGTATCCGATGACCTGGCGTGAGGCCGAGTGAGGACGTTCTCGGCCAGGCGTGAGGCAACCCTCGCACTCGCCGTTTACGGGTTGTATCTGCTCGTTCGAGCGCTGGTGTTGTGCAGTAATGGCCGTGCGCGGGCGCACCGGAACGCCGAGCGGATCGTCGCCGCCGAGGAGCGACTCGGGATCGACGTCGAGCCGGCGTTGCAGCGCGCCGTGCTCCGTTTCCCGCGCACGGTGCACGGACTCAACGTCGGATACGCCGCCTTCAACGTGACGCTGACCCTCGGCTGGCTCCTCCTTCTCTATCGCCGGCGTGATCCCGCGTACCACCAGCTGAGACGCGCATGCCAGGGCGCGTATGTCGCCGCACAGCCGATCTTCCTTCTGTTTCCGACGGAGCCTCCACGAGCCCTCGACGGCTTCGTGGACACGATGGCGGAGATCAGCGGGTTCGACCTCGAGCACCCCGTCCTCGTTCGGCTCTACAACCCGGTCGCGGCGATGCCGAGCCTGCACGTCGCGTTCGCCGTGCTCACCGGTGCGGCAATCGCAGAGCGGACCGGGTCGCGTGTCGTCAAGAGCGCGGCGTACGCCTACCCGCCGCTGGTCTCGTTCATCGTCGCAGCGACGGGAAACCACTACGTGCTCGACGCGGTCGCCGGGGCCGCGCTCGGGTTGGGGGCGAGGCGCGCGCTCGGTTCTCGACGGTGCCTGGCACCGAATGGTGAAAAGTGAGCGCCGATTTATCCACAGGGCGGCCGGTTCCTCCGGTTTGGAAGGTGGCGCTCGGGGTGGTCGTGGCCGCACTCGTCGTCATCGGCGTCGGGCTCCTGATCGCGCGGGCTGCCGGGTTCGCCGCGGTCCGGGATGCGATCGAGCAAGCCGATTCGACCTGGTTCCTCGTGTGCTTCGGTGCGCAGGTGGCCGCACTCGCCGGCTACGCCGCTGTCGTCCGCGAGGCGCTGCGGTGGAATGACGGTCCGGATCCGGGCTTCGGTCTGGGCGCTCACGTCATGCTCGCGAGCATCGGGGCGACGCGCGTCTTCGCCGCCGGGGGAGCGGGTGCGCTCGCCGCGACGTACTGGTGCTTTCGCCGCGCGCGCTTTGCTCAGCGGGAGGCGCTGGTGCGTGTCCTCGGCTTCAACACGCTCTTCTACGTCGTCTTCGGTGTGGGTGCTTGGACCGCGGCTCTGCTTTCGACCGTTGACGTCTGGGGCGATGCTCCGCTCGCGCTCACCGCTCCCTGGCTCGTGGTGATCCCCCTCTGCTTTGCGGCGGCGGCTTTCGTCACGCAGCCCGTACGCGTCGAACGCCTGACGGCGCCGGGCGGGTCGCTCGTTCACCGCGGGCTCTCGTATGCGATTGCCGGGACGGCGTGGGTGCGAGCGGTGCTGCCGTATCGCACGGGACGACGTTCGCTCAGCTGGTCTCTCCTCTACTGGGTCGGGAACGTCGCGTGCCTCTGGGCGGCGCTCAGCTCCGTCGGCGAGTCGTTGCCGCTACCGGAGCTCGTGCTCGCGTTCGCTACCGGCCACGCAGCGACAATCCTCCCGCTCCCGCTGGGCGGCGTGGGAGGCGTCGATGCGGCGATGACCTATGCGCTCACGGTCGTAGGCGTTCCTCTCGCGCCCGCGCTTGTCGCCGTCGCCGTCTACCGACTCTTCGCGTTCTGGGTGCCGACGATTCCTGCACTCGCCGCACTCGCGCTTCTACCGCGTGCCGGCCGAGGGCTCGAGCGTGCGGCCGCGATCCGGGCCTAACTACGATTCGGTTGATGCGACTCGTCGGCCTCGCGGTTGCCGTTCTGACGCTTGCGTCGGCCGCGGCCGCGGCGAACCCTGTCAGGGCCACCATGACGACGAGCTCGGCCAAGCCGGTCGTCGATCAGCCGTGGCGCTGGACCGTGACGGTGAAGAACGACTCGGGCAAGCCCGTTACCGCGAAGATGCGCCTCCAGATCCTGCTCGGCTCGACCGTGGTGGGCTGTTGGAAAGGCACGGCGATGACGCAATGCTCGGGCGCGAACGCCGGAACCTGGATCGCCTTCAGGGGAAGGCGAAGCGGCGTCATCACCTGGCCGGCGGAGTCGGTGGGAATCAAGCTCACGTTTCAGGCGGTCGTGGTCGCCCAGACGCGGACGCTACGGCTGCGCGCGCCGGTTACGGTCCAGCCAGCTCGCTAGACCTAGCTCGACTTCCGCCACGACGTCAAGTCGTAGCGTTCCTCGAGTCGCTCGAACACCTTCTCCGCGATCAGGTCGCCCGCGGGCCGCTCGAAGTGGACGCCGTCGTCGGCGCGCATCTTCACGAGCTTCCCGGTGTCGTCGGCGATGTACTCCGAGAAGCCACCGTCCTTGCCCGCGAAGAAGAAGTACGTGTCGAGGTACGAGGCGCGACCTCGACGCTTCGCAGCCTCTTGCTGCACGATCGCGTTGATCGTGTCGTAGCGCTGCGTCTGGGCGGCGTCGCGCGAGATCGGCAGCCCGATCCAGACGAGGAATGCGTCGCTCCGCGTGATCGTGTCCATGATCCCGGCGACGCGGCGTCGGTACTCGGCCTGCCAGCTCGGGCTGCCGAACGAGCCGACTTCCTTCCCGTCGGGAAGGCCGATCATGAAGCCGTGGTCGTCGTTGCCGCCGAACATGAGCACGACTGCGCCTGGCTTCTTCGAGCGCATCTCCTCGCGAATGTGCGTGAACCAGTTGAAGACGTCAGGGCGCTCGAGGCCGCTCGCGATGCGGCCGTCGATCTTTCCGACGGAGGCGATCGCACGATTTTCCGCCGCCGCGCGGAGGAGCGACTCGCCCGGGACGACGACGAGCGAGTCGCCGGCGATCCAGAGGCGGAGCTTGCGCTTCGGAGAGAACTTCTCTCGCTTTGGAGGCGCCGCCGGCGTGTCGTCGGGCGTAGGCGCGACGACGACGGCAGTGTCGATCTCGTCGTCTTCGGAGCGCCCCAGGACTGCCTTGAGCACTCGACGCGGTCGATCGAGCAGGAGCGCTCCGCTCACGCTCTCGAGCGGCCCCGTCACGGCGAGTGCGGTGTCGCGCTTCCAGCCCTCGGGCTGGATCGTCGCGGACTTGTGCAGGCCCGGCGCGTTCAGGAGCACTGCGATAAGGAGCCCGGCGAGCGAGACGACGATCGCCGAGCCGGCGGAGTGCAGGCGCCTGCCTCCCTCCGCAGTCCGTCGGCGCGGCCTTCGTCTTGGAGTCTCGTTCTCGCTCATGTGTAGTGCTCAGAACTGGAAGTAGATGAACGGTGCCACGCCCTCGGGTCCCATTGCGTGGGTGACGAGGAGTGCGAGCGAGAGAACGGCCGCCTGCGCTGGTACCGGAAGGCGTGAGAAGCGCGCCATGATCATCAGCGGGAAGCGGCGGGGGAGGTACTGCGATCCGAGTCCGACGGCGATTGCGGCGACGACGCCTCCCGTGACAAGTGGTGAAGGCTCGCCCCAGGCGGTGAACAGGCGCACGATGAGATCCCACGCGTCTGCGAACGAGTCCGAGCGGAAGAAGATCCATGCGAAACAGACGACCTGGAAGGTCACGAAGCGGTGCCAGGCGCGACGGCCTCGCGTCGAGGGCCGCTCGACGAAGCCCGGCCGCTGCCGCCACCAGCGCTCGGTGACGAGCGCGGTTCCGTGGATCGCACCCCAGGCGATGAAAGTCCAGCCGGCCCCGTGCCAGAGCCCGCCGATGAGCATGGTCAGCATCAGGTTTCGGTAGGTGAAGAGCTTGCCGCCGCGGTTACCTCCGAGCGGGATGTACAGGTAGTCGCGCAGCCAACGGGAGAGCGTCATGTGCCAGCGACGCCAGAAGTCGGTGATCGACGTCGCCGAATAGGGGGCGTCGAAGTTCTGCGGGAAGGTGAAGCCGAGCAGGAGCGCGAGCCCGATGGCCATGTTCGTGTAGCCGAAGAAGTCGGCGTAGATCTGGACGGCATAGGCGTAGACCCCGACCAGCACTTCGAGCGACGAGTGCTGGTTCGGCGCGCCGAACACCTCGTCGACGATGTTCGCCGC
>JAERMP010000159.1 GCA_016844515.1 Thermoleophilia bacterium
GCATGTCCTCGAAGGCGAGCACCGTCGGGTACGTCTCGGCCAGGCGCTCAAAGAAGAGGCGCCACGCGGCGAAGAGGTCCTGCTGGTCGCGAGCCTGGTGCTCGGCCAGTCCGAGGAGATGTGCGAGCCGGGGCTCGAGGAAGTCGCGCTCCTCGGAGTCGAGGATGTGCTCCTCGAGCGTTGCGTGCAGCTTGGCCCGCGCGGACTCCGGCTCCTCCTCCTCGCCGATGCGGCAGCGCATGCGCACCATGTCGGCGAGCGCCCAGTAGGTCACGCCCTCGCCGTAGGAGAGGCAGCGCCCGCGGTGCCAGTAGACGGTCTCGGCGATGCCGTCGAAGTACTTGTAGAACTCCCACGCCAGCGATGCCGGTAACGGATACGAGATGGGCCTTCTTCTCGTCGGCGCAGCCGTGGAAGAGGTCCTTGATCTGCCGCAGCTCGCGGTCGCGTCCCACGAACGGCGCCTCGAGCCCCTGCGACTTGAGTTGTCCGCGCAACCCGGAGACGACGCGCTGCGCCTTCCAGAGTGGGGTCAGTCCCTCCTTGCCCTTGAGCTCGAAGGAGCCGGCGTCCTCGTAGACGATCGTCTGCTCCGTCGAGCGCCGCGTGGACTCGCCCACGTACACCGTGCCCGGGTTGGCGGACGACTGCACGCGGGAGGCGGTGTTGACCAGATCGCCCGCGACCATGCCCTGGCCTTCGGCGCCGATCGTGACGGCAGCCTCGCCGGTCAGCACTCCTGCTCGTGCGCGCAGCTCGGGAGCGCCGACCTCGTCGCCGAGCGCGGAAACGGCGGCCACCAGGTCGAGCGCGGCGCGAACCGCGCGCTCCGCGTCGTCCTCGGTCGCGGTCGGTGTCCCCCAGACCGCCATCACGGCGTCCCCGATGAACTTCTCGACGGTACCGCCGTAGAGCTCGATCAGGCGTCGGGACGTGTCGAAGTAGCGCGAGAGGAGCTCGCGCGTGTCTTCGGCGTCGCGCTGCTCGGACGCTGCGGTGAACCCGACCAGGTCGGCGAAGAGAACGGAGACGAGGCGGCGCTCCGCGGTCGGAGCAGCCTGCGCGGGCGTCGGCGCAGGCGCAGCCGATGCCGTGAGCGCAGTGCCGCACTCCCCGCAGAACTTGACGCCCGGAGCGTTTGGGGCGCCACACGACGCGCACGCGAGCGCGAGGCCCGTTCCGCACTCGCCGCAGAACTTCCGACCGGGCTCATTTGCTGACCCGCATGAGGGACAAAGAGTCGTGTCGGCCACGGGCGAACTCTATTGCCATGCCAGGCGCCGCTCAATCGGGTGCGGCTACGCTCCGGTCCGTGGCGCTCGAGGTCGCCGAGACGCACGAGGATCTCTCGCCCGATCGAGCGTGGTGGCTTCGCGTCCCCGCAGTCCTTGTGAGCCCGCGTTCGGTCTTCTTCGCGTTGCGCGAGGACGATCCCGACGATGTCGCTGCGAGATCGGAGCCGCTCCTGCTCGTCGTCTGGATGGCCGGCGCGGCGGCTGTGCTTGCAACGCCGACAGCTGCCGGATTGCTCGACAAGCCCGACTACGACGCTCTGCTGCTCGCGATCTGGGCTTTCGTCGCGGGTGGCCTCTACGGCGCGGTCGGGTACTTCTTCTTCGGCTTCGCGCTCTTCTTCGGGGCGCGGCTCCTCGGGAGCCTGGGGGACTTTCGCCGAGCGCGCCAGCTCGTCGGATTCGCGCTCACACCGCTCGCTCTCTCCCTCCTCGTGCTGCTGCCCGTGCGCCTGGCCCTCTACGGGGGCGACGCGTTCCGCCAGGGCGGCCCGGACGAGGGCACAGGGGAGACCGTGCTGCTCGTGCTGCAGCTCGCCTTCACCGCCTGGTCGCTCGCGCTTCTCGTCATCGGCGTGCGGGTCGTCCACGCGTGGAGCTGGCTCCGCACGCTCGCGGCGTTGGCTGCAGGCGCTGCGCTACTCGCGGCGATCGTCGGCGTATTCGCGCTGATTTGATCAGGGAGACGACGCAAGGGAGGCGCTCACGTAGGCGGCGATGGCAGCGATCTCCGCCGGACTCAGGCGATCGGAGAAGGCGGGCATGGCCGTTCCGCGACCGTGGCTTACGACTGCCGCGATCTCGGTTTCCGAAAGCTGCGTCTCGTCGAGGTTCGGGCCGACCGTGCCCGTCGCTCCCGCGGCCGAGAGCGTGTGGCAACTGCCGCATGCCTGGCTTATGAAGAGCTGTTCACCCTCCTCGTTCGCGGACGGCTGGGTCGTGGTTGTCGGCGTCGCCTCGCCGCCCTCCTCCAGCCCGATGGCGATGATGAGCCCGAAGCCGAGCGCGAAGACCGTGATCACCAATGACACGGGCAGCGCCAGCACGAGCCAGAGGCTCGGCGGACTCTGCTGCTCGCCGTCGTCGCCGTTCACGCTGTCGCCGCAACGTGGCGAGTTTTCGGGCCCCTCAGCGTCAGGAAGACGTTCAGGAAGAAGAGGATCTGGGCGAGCGCGAGGACGATGACGGTGGGCACGGCGGCGACGGCGAGGTCCTCGTAGGCGGCGGGGAGCACCGAGAAGCGGCGCGGGGCGCCTTCGAGCCCCTGCCAGATCCACAGCGCCGAGTTGAACGTGCCTGCGAAGAAGGTGAGCCAGATGTGCCAGCGTGCCGCCGTCTCGCTCCAGAGCGGTCTCCCGGTCAGCTCGGGCAGGAAGTGGTACGTCGCGCCGAAGATGACGAGCCCGATGTTCAGGAGCGCCATATGGTGGAAGTGCCCGACGATCCAGAGCGTGTTGTGGACGACGGCGTCGAAGGCGATGGTCGCGTTGATCACGCCCGAGAGCCCGGCCAGAAGCCACGAGACGAGCCCGAGGAAGAGAGCCGTCGAGGCGGCGTTCCACTCGAAGTTCGATCGGTAGATGGTGAAGCCGAGCGAGTAGAGCGAGAGCGCCGACGGGATCGTCAGCGCGAAGGTCATCGGCTGCATGACGACGCTGATCGCCGCCTGCGCGGTGCCGGACGGGTAGTCGAGGTAGATGTGGTGCGCCCAGACGAGCACGTTCGCGATGACCGCGATGACCCACGCAAGCGCGACGACTTTGCCCGCCACGAGCGGCCGCTTGGCGTACTTCGGGATGAGAAAGTAGTAGATCGCGACCGCCGGGAAGAGGAGGAGGTACACGACCGGGTGGCCGAACCACCAGAGGATGTTCTTCGCCAGGAGAGGGTCGACCGAGACGTCCGCGAACGACTGGACGATCATGAAGACGAGGAGCCCTGCGAGTGGCAGCGTCGCGATGATCATGTCGATTGCGATCACGCCGATCGGGATGAGCGCGTACGGCACGGGCTCCGGGTTCGTTGCGAATCTCTTCGGCCAGAGGTAGCCGAACCCGATCGAGGTGAAGAAGCGGTTCACCGGGTTCTTCGAGACGGCGTGCAGCGCTGGGCCGACGACGGTGTGGAGGATCCCGACGCACCACGTGACGATCGAGAGCCCGGCGAGGAGCACCGAGAACGAGAAGATCGCTGTCGTCACGTCTCCCCACTGGCCCGCCGAGTAGAACGGCAGCGGATAGAGGAACACCCAGGAGCCCGCGAACCCGAGGAAGACGGTGGTCACGACGACGCCAGCGACTCCCGTGACCATCAGCCAGAACGTGAGCCGGCCCATCAACGCGCCGAACGGGCGGGGCTCGAAGCCCAGAGACGCGAGCACCCACCACGAGAACCCCATGACCGCGAACGCGGCCCAGCCCACGAACGCGCCGAGGCCGTGCGCCGTCATCAGCGCGTACCACGTGTTGTCTCCGAGCCGGCCTACGTCAGCTTGGCTCATGCGGATCGCCCAGCCGAGCAACCCGCTCGCGGCCAGGATGACCGTCGAGGCGACGAGGTACCAGAGCGTCAGTCGCCGGGCGACCTCGCGTCCGTCGTACGTCACGGAACGACCTCGAACTGGGCCACCATGCCGTGGTGGTTGAGCCCGCAGTACTCGAGACAGAGGACCTTGTAGGTGCCCGGTTCGTCGAACGTGTGCACCACGTTCGTGACGTCGTCGGGGACGACCTGGGCTTGCAGGACGAATTCGTCGTCCTCGGTGTAGACGCCGAAGCCATGGTTGACGTCGGTCGCCCTCAGCCTGAACTCGACGGGCTCGCCGGCGCGAATCTCCGGCGGGTCGATCGCGAATACGAACTGCCGCGCCTCGACGTTCACGACCTGCGAGCCGGGAGGTGCGCTTTCGCCGTACGGCGTGAAGAAGATCGTGCCGAAGAGCAGCACCAAGAGGCCGCCGATCACGATCAGGAGCCATCCCTTCTCGCGTCGAGCGAGCTGCTTCTCGTCGACCTCTCCCTTGTGCGACGTCGTCGAGCGCCAGAGGACGAGGAACACGGCAACACCGATGACGGTCACGATCCCGTACGAGACCGCGATGAGGACAGCCGTCGAGTTCATGGCGTGCGACTCTAAACGACCGTGCGGCCGCGCGTTGTCAGTGGAAACTACGGGCTGAGTGGCCCCGCGGCCCGCTCCGAGACGAGCGCCTGCTCGAAGTGTGCGAGCTCCTCGTCGGGCATCGCGTACGTGTGCTGCTCCTCCGGGAAGCGACGTTCGCGGACGTCCGCCGCAAAGGACTCGAGCGCAGAGTGGATGGTGTCGCCGATCTCCGCGTAGCGTTTGACGAAGCGCGCCGCGCGCCCTTCGTAGAGACCGAGGAGGTCGTGCCAGACGAGAACCTGGCCGTCGCAGTCGACGCCCGCGCCGATGCCGATTGTGGGAATCGTGAGCTCTGACGTCACGCGCGCAGCGACCGGAGCCGGGACAGCTTCGAGCACGAGGGAGAAGCAACCAGCTGCCTCGAGGGCTCTCGCGTCGTCGAGGAGCTTGAGCGCCTTCTCGGCGGAGCGGCCCTGTGCCTTGAAGCCGCCGAGCATCGTCGCGGACTGGGGGGTGAGCCCGATGTGCCCCATCACCGGGATTCCCGCCGCCACGATCGCAAGCACCCGGGAGAGCATGACTCCGGCACCTTCGAGCTTGACCGCGTCCGCACCCGCCTCTTTCACGAAGCGGATCGCGTTGCGGACAGCGTCCTCGTCCGAGACTTGGAAGGAGCCGAAGGGCATGTCTGCGATGACGAGCGGGCGTCGCGCTCCGCGGGTGACGGCGCGCGTCAGGATGAGCATCTCGTCCATCGTCGCCGGCACCGTCGAGTCGTGGCCGAGGACGGTCATCGCGGCGGAGTCGCCGACGAGGATCAGGTCCGCTCCGGCCTGGTCAGCCAGCCGACCCCCCGGGGCGTCGTAGGCGGTGACCATGACGATCGGTTGCCGTCGGGCCTTCATCTCTGCGAGTTCGGTGATCGGAACCCGACCGGGCGCGGGGGTTGCGGGAGCGGGCTGCTGCGGGCGGATGCTCATTTGGGGTCTCCTTGGTTCGATGGGGTCAGACCCGTGGGGTCAGACCCCACGCCTAGCGGGACGTTGTCGATGAGGCGGGTCGAGCCGACGCGGACGGCGCCGGCGAGAACGGGTGGGTCGAACTGGGCAACCTCGACGTAGTCGACGGCGAGGCCGTTCGAGGCGGCGAGGGCTGCGCGCGCGGCGTCGATGTCCTTGGTTGCGAGCGCGCGGGGAAGGGCGAGTGCTCGTTCGCGTTCCTCGGGCGAGAGAAGAGCGTTGCGCGAGCTGAGCGCGAGGCCGTCCGCGTCGCGCACGGTGGGGAGGACGCGGAGCTCGATCTCGAGCGAGAGGTCGCGAATCATTCGGCGGATCACTTCGGCCTGTTGCGCGTCCTTCTGGCCGAAGTAGGCCCGATCCGGCCGAAC
>JAERMP010000031.1 GCA_016844515.1 Thermoleophilia bacterium
GCCGACGATGCTCGCCGACGTCGCCGTCGCGGTGCATCCCGATGACCACCGTTACCGCCACCTTGTCGGAAAGGAGGCGATCATCCCGGTCGCCGAGCGTCGCGTTCCGATCATCGCGGACGATCGGGTCGATCCGGAGTTCGGCACGGGCGCAGTGAAGATCACGCCCGGCCACGACCCGATGGACTTCGACATCGGCCGCACGCACGGCCTGCCGGAGCTGACCATGATCGGCCTCGACGGGCTCATGAACGAGAACGCGGGTGAGTTTGCCGGCCTGACCCAGGCTGAGGCCGAGAAGCGGATCGTCGCGATCCTGCGCGAGCGCGATCTCCTGGAGTCGGCCGAGCCGTACCGCCACTCGGTCGGCCATTGCGATCGCTGCGGCTCGCGGATCGAGCCACTGATCACGCTGCAGTGGTGGTGCGAGATGACCGAGCTTGCTGCGCCGGCGATCGAGGCGGTCAGGGGTGGGCGCGTTCGCTTCCGCCCCGAGCGCTACACGGACGTCTACCTGAGCTGGATGGAGAACATCCGCCCCTGGTGCGTGTCGCGCCAGCTCTGGTGGGGTCACCGGATCCCTGTCTGGTACTGCCCCGACGAGCACCTGACCGTGGCTGAGTCTGCACCGACCGCATGCGCCGAGTGCGGCTCCTCCGACCTGCGCCAGGACGAGGACGTCCTCGACACCTGGTTCTCGTCGGCGCTCTGGCCGTTCGCGACGCTCGGCTGGCCGGACGAGACGCCGGAGCTCCGCGCTTGGTACTCGAACGACGTGAGCTCGACCGACCGCGGGATCATCTTCCTCTGGGAGGCGCGGATGATCATGGCCGGGCTCGAGCTCATGGGCGAGATCCCTTTCCACACGGTCAACATCCACTCGACGATCAACGCGGCTGACGGGCGCCGGATGTCGAAGAGCCTCGGCACGGGGATCGACCCGCTCGAGGCGATCGACCAATACGGAGCCGACGCGACGCGCTACGGGCTCCTCAAGAACTCGTCGACGCAGGACGTCCGCTTCTCATACGGCACGATCGAGGAGGGGCGCAAGCTCGCGAACAAGCTCTGGAACGTTTCGCGCCTGATCCTCCAGCACGCGGAGGGCGTCACGCCGTCGGCCGCGCCGCGTGATCTCGAGGAGCGCTGGATCCTCGCCCGCATCGACGCCACGCGGGCGGAGGTCGAAGGCCAATGGAGCCGATTCGAGCTGGCGGCCTCGACTGACGCCCTGTACCACCTCACCTTCGATGACTTTTGCGACTGGTACGCGGAGGCGATCAAGCCTCGCCTCTACGACGGGGAGAAGGAGGCGGTCGCCACCGCGCTGGCGGCGCTCGAGCGACTTCTCGCCTTGCTCCATCCGGTCATGCCCCACGTGACCGAGGAGATCTGGACGCAGCTTCCGGGGCGGAGCTCACGGCTGATCGTCGCGCCCTGGCCCGAGGCCGATGCGCGTTTTGCGGACGACGCTGGCGCGCTCGACCGCGTGCAGGAGGCCGCGCAGATCTTCCGCAGGAGCGGGGTGCAGGTCGATCTCTCGTCCGATGACGAGCGCCGTGTCTTCGCCGCCGTCGTGCGTCCCGAGCGCGCTCGTGTGGACGACAAGCGCGACGTCGAGATCGAACGGCTCCAAGAGGAGGTCGCGCGCGCGGAGAAGATGCTCGCGAACGAGCGGTTCGTGGCGAACGCCCCTGCGGACGTGGTTGATGCGGAGCGGGAGAAGCTCGAGCGCTACCGCCGCGAGCTCGCCGCCCTCGGCGGCTAACGAACACGACGAGGAGCGCAGTTGCGGCGCCCCTCGCACGCTCTACTGGCGGCGCGATCAGTGTGCATGCGCTCAGACAGACGGCTGCGGCAAACCGCTGCGGCACCACCCACGGGTGCGGTCTGTCCTGCCAGCGCATGCGAGTACCAACTGCCGCAGGGAGCTTGTCGTGGTCGGTGGCCACGAGCAGTGACCTCCCTCTTCGCGTTCGGCCCGGTCCTCCCAGAGGCGAGGGGGGAAGTCAACGTCTTCGAGGCCGTCCGCTGCTTCGGGGCCGAAGGAGCTGGGCGCTCGACGTTTCGCTCCATATGACAGCAATTTGTGCTACTCGACCGACCGCGGGCTCTCGCGGCCTCGGTCGACAGCCCGTGGGCGTCGTTTCTCTGAAATCGTTGGCCCAGCAGCTCAGCTGCTCGTCCGCGCGGTCCGTAGCTTCTTCTCGCAGGCCAATGCCCAGCCGGGTACCTCCAGCGGCGCTTCGTCGGGGCGCACGGAGGGGTTCTGAGCCAGCCCCTCGAACTCACCGACGCCGAGCTGCCAGCGGAGCCAGGACCCGAACCATGGCGGCTTCGGCACGGGACCCGGCAGGTTCTGGGACGGGCGGGGGCCAGGCGCCGGCTTCACCTCTTTCGGCTTGTAGGTGATGTCGGCGAGGGTGGCCCGCTCGTGAAGGCGGTTGAGGTCGACTCGGCCGCTGATGCCGTCGACATGCCCGTCGTCTGCGTACTGCCAGATCGTGTGCCGCCGCCAGCCTCTGGGGAGCTGTGGCGCAGAGACCCTCCAGTGCGCAACCCAGAGCGGATACGAGCCAAACTCGGTTGTGTTACCCAGCTTGCCCCAGAAGCCGGGGAACGTGTACAGGAGCGGCTTGACGCCGATGCGCTCGGCCACCCGCTCGAGCCAAGCCCGTGTCCAGGCGACCATGCGAGCCGGCGGCAAGCCGGCCGTCTCGAGATCGAGCACCGGGAGGAGGTCGCCGCTCGTCGGAAAGGCGACGGCGAGTAGGGAGTCTGCCTCGGCCTGCGCGTCGCCGATCGCCGACTCAACTGTTCTCCCACTTTGGGTGTCGGGGCGAGCGAAGTGGTAGAAGCCGCATGGGAGCCCGACGGACTTGGCCCCGGCGGTGTTTGCGCTCAGGTTCGGATCGACGAAGCCGACGCCCTCCGTCGCCTTGATCAGCACGAAGCGGATGTCGTCGGCTTTGACGCGCTGCCAATCGATCCGCCCTTGGTGGCTTGAGACGTCGATTCCCTTGATCATCGGGCCCTCCTCGAGATCGAACCGCCTTGAACCGGGCTCACGGGCCAGCGCTCTAGGCCGCGTCCGAGTTGGCGACGGACTTTCTCTGCTGGTCTTCCGGTACGTCGTCGACCTTGTCGAACGTCCTCATCGCGCCTTCGAAGCATTTGGCGACAATCCCGCTGCCCCCTTACCGGCGAATCGGTCATCGTTCCCGGATACCGCTGAGGTGCACGTGATTGAGATGCCCGCCGGCGGTATACGCATGCAGTCCGCGCGAGCGACTCCAGATCTTGTCTCCGAGGATGACGTAGTCGACCTCGGGACGACTGACCATCGCCTCGAAGAAAGCGCGTGCGACCGGATTGGCGAATCCCGTGTCCGGTTCGATCCCGAGATCGAAGGCCCATGCGGGAAAGAACGCGTGATCGGACTTCCCTCCTCCTGGCAGAGTCGAGGCGGGGTTGTGCGTGCCGAGGTCGGAGAGGCCCATAGTTCTCCCGAGCGAGTACGCCCCGTGTAACGAAGGATGCAGCGAGTCGAATCCTTGTTTGGGCTCGATCAGCTGTTCGGGCTCGAGCGTCGGCGGCTCAGCGGGCGCTGGGAGCTCGGCCGCCTGGCCGAGGAGATCGAGGCAGGTGGAGTCGAATAGGGGCTCGCCCGCATGCGAGACGCCGGGCTTCGACGGGATCAGTCTCGTCCGTAGGGCCTCGAACGTCGCCTTGCCGACCCAGCCCGTCGGCTCGATTCCCATCTGCTGCTGGAAACCGGCGACGCCGGAGCGGTCGATTCCGGAGCCGTCGCCGTGGGCAATCACGTCGTCGTAGATGTCATCCCACTCCTCGGGCGACCACGGGAGGAAGCGCTGGGCGTGGGAGATCGCCCGTTTGATGGCCTTCACGTCGGGCCCAGGGGACGAGGGCGTCATGTCCCTCTCGACCGCGTCGGGCGGGTAGAGCGGGCGCACGAACGCGATCTCCGGCGGATCCGGGTTCTTGGGGTAACGCTTCTCGTGCCAGTCGGAGCCGCCGCTCGCTTGCGGCGAGCTCTTCGACTTCGGTGGCATTGGGGGGTGCTCCTTTCCACGATGTTCCCAGGCTGCCCACGCCTCCTGCGCCGGCGTGATGTCGTCGGCGGTGTAGAGCGAGTGGCAGAGCGAGAGGTCGTAGTGCTCGGGAAGGTTCGGGGCCTTCGTCTTGAACATCAGCGTCACCTTCGTCAGCCCCTCGGCGAAGGCGTGGTCGATGCAGTCCTGCACGATCTTCGGATCCGGCTCTCCGTTCGGGAAGAGACTCGTCTGCTCGTCGGCGAAGATCTCGAGCGCTGCCACGCAGCGTGCGAGCTGGTTCCAACCCTGATCGTTCTGCACCCAGGGGAGCGTCGGCATCAGGATCTCGCCCGTCCAGGCCTTCAGGCGCTCCGCGACCTGAGGAAGGTCGAGCTTGTCACCGTCCACGTCCTCGATGTTGAGCCCGATCGCCGGTGATTCCCACTGTTTCCCGACAGAGACGAGGAAGTCCACGTCGCCGAGCTTGCGGCAGTGGAGCCAGGGAAGCGTCGTGATACCCGCGTCCGCGTAGAGAGAGAGCTGGCGGTTCCAGCGCGATGCATCGCGCTGGACCTCGCCCCCGATGTTCAGTGCCGCCCAGCTGATGACCGGCTTCTGGTCGGCGACGTTCTCGACGTTTCCGCCCGGGGTGCGCAGAAGCGCGCCCGTGTCCTCGAACATGCCGAGGTCGGGCATCAGAGATCCGAAGCTCTCGGCGACCGCGTTGTCGAAGGCGTAGCCCTTCGAGCCAGACGAGAGCTGGATGCCCACCTCGGGCGCTCCGATATCGCTTGACGGCCCTCCACGACTTGTCCAGAGAGACTATCCCTCCTGGTCCAGAAAGACTATCCCTCTGCGGTGCCGTGACGTCGAGCGCGACTCCCCCGGGGCTCGACATTCGAGCCGGTGCGCGCGACGCGCCGCCGCCCGGGCCGCCAAGGACGCTCGGACTGGCTGCCGATGTCTCCGGCGCGATGACGTGAAGCCGGCGAGCGCCTGCGCCTTGCCTTTCGCCGTGCGGGCGTTATCCTCGGGGATACTGTTGGGCGCCTCGTCATGTGGGCGTTCCTGCGGTGCTGCCGACAGAACTAAGGAGCCGCACATGTCTGTTTCGAGTAGCCGGATGGGGACGAAGGGAACGATTGCCCTCGGAATCCCCCTTCTGATCCTCGGTGGAGCGCTCGTCTACGGTCTCCTCGCGATCTGGCCGGCGGTTGCTGCGGCTACCGCCGAGCCATCGGTTACCGCCGAGTCATCGAATGGTGAGGAGATCTCCTTCTTCGGGCTCTTCTCCTACACCGCCACGTCCGATACCGCCCTGATCCTGCTCGTCGTCTTCGCGAGCGCGCTCGGAAGCTACGTGCATGCCGCGACATCGTTTGGGGACTACGTCGGCAACCGCGAGCTCAGGCGTAGCTGGACGTGGTGGTACCTCCTCCGTTTCTGGGTCGGGATCGCCATCGCCCTCCTCTTCTACTTCGCGCTGCGCGGCGGGTTTCTCGTCGCCGACGGGTCGAGCAGTGATCTCAACCCCTACGGGATCGCTGCTCTCGCCGGAATGACCGGCCTCTTCTCGAAGCAAGCGGCCGACAAGCTCAACGAGGTCTTCGTCACGGCCTTCCGAGTCGCGCCGGGGTCCGGCGACGATGCCCGCTTGGACAGCATCGTGAGCACCGGGCCGCGGGTCACGTCCCTCGATCCGCCGAAGGTTCCCTCGGGGGTCACCGAGCCACAGACGGTGACACTGCGCGGAGAGAGGTTCGTCCAGGAGTCGAAAGTGCGGGTCGTCCCGCCCGGGCAGGCGGGAACGGAGCGAGAGACGACCTACGTTGGCCCGGACATGCTGACGGTGGAGCTCCTCCCGCCAGACCTGGCCGAACCGGGGACGCTCCAGCTCTCGGTCCTCAACCCCAAGTCCGGCGACGTCTCGGAGCCGAAGGAGCTTACGGTCGGAGCGACCGGAGGAGAACCGGCGGCGACCGCTGCGCCCGAGAACGGTGCGAGCTGACTGTTGGTCGAAGCTGCGGTTCCAACCGGTCAGCTTGACGAACACGCGTCCGGGGCCCTAGATTCACGGGCGAGACGGGCGGGACAGACAGGGAGGCTCGCCATGGACAGGCCACTCCGCCACATGGGGACCTCTGCGGCGCTCGCCTCCGGGGCCACGCCACCGGGGGAGCTTCGCTCATGAACGACACGAGCGTCATCTTCGAGCCCCTCCGCCTGCGGAACCTCACCGTCAAGAACCGGATCCTCCGCTCGAGCATCTCCGGCCTCTTCGACAACTACGACGGCTCCGGCACCGAGATCCGGATCGCCTGGGACGTCCGCTTCGCCCGCCTCGGCGCCGGGGCGATCATCTCATCCAACGCCCCTGTGCACGCGCGCGGGCGCCTAGCGCCGGGCTACGCCCAGATCGACAGCGACGGGCGTATTCCGTTCTGGCGCGAGCTCGGCAAACGCGTCCACGAGCACGACTGCCGGTACATCCTCCAGCTCGCGTTCGCCGGGCGAAACCGCGATCTCGGTGGATTCGAGTGGGAGAAAGGACTCAGCTCGACGAGCAAGCGGGATCCTGTGCACGGCTTCCCCAGCGAGCGTATGAGCACTGCACAGATCGGGGAGCTCGTGCAGCAGTTCGCCGCCGGCGCGCGGCGCGCGCGAGAGGCAGACCTCGACGGAATAGAGCTTGCGGGGGGAAACGGCGTCGTCTTCACGCAGTTCCTCTCCTCGGCGGTCAACGACCGCAAGGACGAGTACGGCGGGTCGCTCGAGAACCGCGCCCGCTTCGCGCTCGAGGTCGTGCGCGCCATCCGGGCGGAGATCGGAGATGACTTCTACCTCGGCTTCAAGATCAGCGTCACGGAGCGCCTCGACGAGATCCTGCCGTGGCTGCCGAAAGGGAACACGCCCGAGGAGTCGATCCAGGTCTGCAGGTGGCTCGAGGAGGCGGGCGTGGACGCCATCCACGTCACCGGCGGCGGCGCCTTCCCGCATCCGCGCAACACGCCTGGGACGATCCCGGTGAAGGACCTCGTGCGGACGTACGATCGCATGCTCTCGAGCAGCCCGGGCTCCCGGCGGCCGCTCCTCAACTACCTCATGTTCCAGGTCTGGCCCTTCGACCGCTTCTTCGCGAGCCGCTGGAGCCGGCTGAGCCGAGGCGGCGAGGCGGCGGAAGGGATCAACCTGCCGGACGCGCGGGCGGTCAAGCAGGCGGTCTCGATCCCGGTGATCTGCACGGGCGGCTTTCAGACGGCCTCCCTCATCGCCGAAGCCATCGAGCGGGGGGACTGTGACGCGGTCGCCATCGCGCGCGGTTTCGTCGCCAACCCCGACCTCGTGCGGCTCTTCGAGCAGGGACACGACCGTCCGCCCCGGCCGTGTACGCACTGCAACAAATGCCTCGTGAACTTCATCGAGAACCCGCTCGGCTGCTACGAGGAGAGCCGGTTCGACTCCCGCGAGGAGATGATTCGGCAGGTCATGTCCATCTTCGAGGAACCCGCCTTCGTCGAGCGCGGCAGGCCGGGGGCGGGATGAGCGCGGACAGCATCCTCCGCCCGCTCGAGTTCCGGCGCCTCACGGTCAAGAACCGGGTCTTCCGCTCCAGCCTCGCCGGGCGCTTCAACAACTACGACGGCACCGGCACCCAGACGCACATCACCTGGGATCTCAAGTTCGCCCGCGGCGGAGTCGGCGCGATCATCTCCTCCAACGCGCCGGTGCACCCCCGCGGCCTCATCGTCCCCAACTACGCGCACATCGACCGGGACGAGACGATCCCCTTCTGGCGCGAGCTTGTGAGCCGTGTGCACGTGCACGACTGCAAGTACATCGTCCAGCTCGCCTTCTCCGGGAGACAGCGCGACATCGGCGGCATCCAGTTCGAGAAGGGCTGGAGCTCGACCGACAAGGCCGAGCCGGTCCACGGGCTCGAGTGCGAGCGGATGACGAATGCGCAGATCCGGGAGATCGTCGACTGCTTCGCCCAGGCAGCCAGGCGCGCCCGAGAGGCAGGCGCTGACGGGATCGAGATCCACGGGTGCAACGGTTACCTGATCACGCAGTTTCTCTCCTCTGCAATCAACGACCGCAAGGACGAGTACGGCGGGTCGCTCGAGAACCGCGCGCGTTTCGCGCTCGAGATCGTGCGCGCGATCCGCATGGAGGTGGGGGACGACTACCACCTCCAGTTCAAGATCAGCGCGATCGACGACGGCAATGCCCTCTTCCCGTGGGCGCGCAAGGGCAACACGCTCGAAGAGTCGGTGCAGGTCTGCCGGTGGCTCGAGGAGGCGGGCGTCGACGCCTTCCACGTCTCCTCCGGATCGTCCTTTCCGCATCCCCGCAACCCCGCCGGAACCTTCTCCCTGAAGGACGTGGTCAGGGGCTACGACTCGATGATCTCGAGCGGCCGGCACACCTTCCGCAACTACCTGTTCTTCCGCACCTGGCCGCTGAACCGGATCTTCAAGTGGGCCTGGGAGCGCAGGAGCCGAGACGGCGTCGAGGGGATCAACCTGCCGGAGTCGCGCGCGGTCAAGCAGGCGGTCTCGGTGCCGGTCCTCTGCACGGGCGGCTTCCAGACCGCGTCCGTGGTCGCGGGCGCGATCGAGCGCGGCGAGTGCGACGGCGTCACGATCGGTCGGCCGCTGATCGCCAACCCCGATCTCGTGCTCCTCTGGCAGGCGGGCCACGACCGGCCGCCACGGCCCTGCACCTACTCGAACCAGTGCCTGATCAACCAGGTCGAGAACCCCTTGGGTTGCTACGACCAGAGCCGCTTCGCCTCACGTGACCAGATGGTGCGCGAGATCCTCTCCGTCTACGAGCCGCGCCCGTTCCCATGACCAGCGACCCGATCTTCGAGCCCTTGCGGTTTCGCAGCCTGACGGTCAAGAACCGGATCCTTCGCTCGAGCATCTCCGGGCGGTTCGACAACTATGAGGGATCCGGAACCCAGACCCGCATCAACTGGGAGCTCAAGTTCGCCCGCGGCGGCGTCGGGGCGATCATCTCTGCGTGGTGTGGGGTCGAGCCGCGGGGGTTCATCGTTCCGGGCTACGCCTGCATCGACCGGGACGAGACGATCCCCTTCTGGCGCGAGCTCGGCGAACGCGTTCACGAGCACGACTGCAAGTACGTCCTCCAGCTCGCCTACGCGGGCCGGCAGCGCGACATCCACGGCCTGGATCTCGGCAAAGGGCTGAGCTCGACGAACAAGGCCGACCCGATGCACGGCTTCGAGGCCGAGCAGGCGACGCCCGGCCAGCTACGGGACATCGCGGGAGCCTTCGCGGCAGGCGCACGTCGCGCACGTGAGGCGGGCCTCGACGGCGTCGAGATCCACGCCGCCAACGGGTACCTCTTCACGCAGTTCCTCTCCTCGGCGATCAACGACCGCAAGGACGAGTACGGCGGGCCGCTCGAGAACCGGGCACGTCTTCTGCTCGAGACCGTGCGCGCCGTACGGGGCGAGGTGGGCGACGACTTCCATCTCCAGGTGAAGATCAGCACCACCGAGCACGCCAACGCATTCCTTCCCTGGCTCGGAAAGGGGAACACGATCGAGGACGCGGTGCAGGTCTCGCGGTGGCTCGAGGACGCGGGAGTCGATGCGATCCACGTCTCCGCGGGGAGCAGCTTCCCGCACCCGGACAACCCAGCGGGCGGCCTTCCGCTCGAGGAGGTGGTCGCGAACTACGACACGATGATCTCCAGCGGCATCCACGCGTTCCGGAACTACCTCCTGTTCCGCCTCTGGCCGATCAACCGGGTCATGCGGCGTCGGTGGTCACGCCCGCTGGACGCGGTCGAAGGGTCGCTTCTCCCTGACGCAGCCGCGATCAAGCGGGCGGTCTCGATCCCCGTCCTCTGCACCGGAGGATTCCAGACCGCGTCGGTCATCGGGCAGGCGCTCCGCGACGGGGATTGCGACGCGGTCACGATCGCCAGGCCGCTCGTGGCGAACAACGACCTCGTCCAGCTGTTCGCTCAGGGCGTGGACCGCGCGCCGAGGCCGTGCTCCTACTGCAACAAGTGCCTGTTCAACGTGCTCGAAAACCCGCTCGGCTGCTACGACGAGCGCCGCTACGCCAGCCGTGACGAGATGATCCACGAGATCTACTCGGTCTTCGACCCACCGCCCTTCCGATGAGCGGCTGCCCGGACCGCCCGCAGTCGGAGAGGCCTGAGCACATCGGCTTCGCGCCCCAGCCGATGGTGCGCTGGTTCGACCCGGTGCAGCTGATCGGCACCGCCTTCCAGGTCGTCCTCTCCGGAATCTTCGGCGCCTACTCCGACAAGCGCGAGATCCAGGCCGCGCTCGCTCCTGGGGCGGTGCCCGACGAGCAGTCGTACGCGAGCGGCGAGGAGCTCTGGCTCGACTACGTCGCCGATCTCGGCGACGGGTTCGAGCCCACCTACACGATCGCGTATCTCCTGTCCCGGCCGGCGCTCACCGCCGTGCGCGGCGACCAGAAGTGGGAGACCGAGCGCGGGCGCATCCTCGTCATGGGAGGCGACCAGGTCTACCCGACGGCGAGGCGAGAGGAGTACGAGAACCGCTTGATCGGGCCGTATCGCGCCGCCCTGCCGTGCACGCTGCCAGCGGAGAGCCCTCACCTCTACGCGATCCCCGGCAACCACGACTGGTACGACGGACTGACCAGCTTCGTCCGCTTCTTCTGCCAGCGGCGCTACATCGGCGGCTGGTGGCTCTGGGCAATCGACATCCAGTTCGATGCCTACATCGACGACCCTCAGCTCGCGTACTTCCGTGCGGCGCGGCGGCGGTTGCTGGCGGGCGACCGCGTGGTGCTCGCCACCTCGAAGCCGAGCTGGATCAAGGGCCCGGGAGACCATTCGTACGAGAACCTCCGCTTCTTCGCCAAGGAGATGATCGCCGGCACAGGCGCGACGCTCGCCGTGACGGTGGCCGGCGACCTCCACCACTACTGCCGCTACCAGGAACGGGGTGGAAGCCGGCAGAAGATCACGTCGGGCGGCGGCGGCGCTTACCTCTACCCGACCCACCACCTGAAGCCGTCGCTCACCTTCGACGAGCCGGGGGAGGGCGGGGTCACCTTCGAGCTGAGGGACGTCTATCCGGCCAAGGAGCAGTCGGAGAGGCTCCGCTGGCGCGCCGGCCGGCTGCTCGCGGTTCGCAACGTGCGCTTCCTGCGAGTCGTCGCCGCCCTCTACTTCGTACTCGCCCTCCTCATCCAGATCCCGGTGCGGAGGGCTCTCCTCCGCTCGAACGACGTCTGGACCGCCCTGCCGACGAGCAAGTGGACGGCTCTGGCGGCCGGTCTGCTCGTGCTCGTGCTCACCCTCTTCGCCGCGCCGCGTAACATCGGCGGCCGTTTCGCCCTCGGCGCGGCGCACGCGCTCTCGCACGTGATCCTCCTCGCACTCGTCGTCGCGCTGCTCGCGACGGCACTCTCCGGCGCCCCCGGCGACCTGCGCGGGTGGTGGTGGGCGCTGGTGGTCGCCGGCGGCGCGGCGCTCCTCGCATGCTTCCCGGGGAGCTGCCTGCTCGGGCTATACCTCTCCCTCTGCGACCGGTTCGGGGACCGACTCGAGCGGCACACGAACGAGGCGTTCGCCTGCCAGGCGATCGAGGGCTGGAAGAACTTCCTCCGCCTCCACATTGACCGTGAGGGGACACTCACGATCTATCCGCTCGGCGTCGATCGCGTGCTACGCCGCCGCGACCTGGCGCTCAACGAGGACGGAGCCCCCGGCGATCCCTTCTTCCGTCCGAAGGACGGCGTCGCCGTGCCGGTGCGCCTGCTCGAGGAGAAGCCGGTCCGCATCGGGGCGCCGGGGGCGGCCGCATGAGCGATGTCTCCCACGGGTTCAGGGCCTACCTGCCGCAGGAGGAGCGCGCGGGCGTCGCCCTCTGCCTCTCTGGCGGGGGCTACCGAGCCGCGCTCTTCCACCTCGGCATGCTCCGGCGGCTGAACGAGCTCGGAGTGCTCTCCAAGGTGGACACGATCACGTCGGTCTCGGGGGGCAGCGTGATGGCGGGGAAGATCGCCGCCCATGTCGTGCGCAACCCCGAGGCATGGGGGAATCCCGGTGACGAGGTCGCCGGCTTCGAGGACGGCGTCGCCGCGCCGATGCGAGAGCTGACGAGACGCAACATCCGCACGCGCGCCGTTCTGGAGCGCCTCAAGCCGTGGCGATGGCGCGACCAGAACGCGCAGGTGAACGTGCTCGCCGCCGAGCTCGAGGCCCAAGGTACTCGCGGCAAGCTCGCCGACCTGCCCCCGCGCCCGCGGTTCGTGTTCTGCGCCACCGACGTGACGTTCCGCGCACAGTGGGTGCTCGACAGCGGCAAGAGACGCATCGGTGAGGATCCGGCCGGGTACAGCGATGCGATCGAGCGGTGGACGATCGCTCGCGCCTCCGCCGCGTCGTCCTGTTTCCCCGTCGCGTTCAGCCCAATGCGTGAGCGCTTCACCCCCGGCGACCTGTCGGGCGGGACGTACGACCACGACGACCGATCGCGGCTGATCCCGAAGATCGATCTCTCGGACGGCGGGCTCTACGACAACCTCGGCCTCGAGCCCGTGTGGCGCGACCACGCTGTCGTGCTCGTCTCGGACGCCGCGCCCGCCTTCACGCCGGAGCCGGACATCGGACGACTGTGGAGCCAGCTCCGGTACACGGTGACGCTGCTCGAGCAGGCGACCGACGTCCGCAAGCGCTGGCTCGTCGCGAGCTTCCTCACTCGTGTTCTCGACGGGGCGTACTGGGGAATCGCGAGCGACCCCGGCAACTATCCCTTCGAGCCGGAGGTCAGGCCCTACTCCCGGCGGCTCATCCACGACGTGATCTCGCAGGTGCGAATCGACTTCGACGTCTTCTCCGACGCGGAGCGGGCCGTGCTCGAGACCCACGGCTACCTGATGGCCGAGATCGCCGTCAAGGCGCACACGGCCGACCTCGTCGCGCGGGACGCTCCTCTGCAGTTGCCCTACGGCCCCGAGTGGATGGACGAGGACCGCGTTCGGGCGGAGCTCGAGGAGAGCCACCGGACGAAGATTTTCTCGCGGCGGGGGCTCCTGTGACCGAACATTTCGACGCCGTCGTCGTAGGCTCGGGCTTCGGCGGCTCTGTGAGCGCGTACCGGCTCGCGGAGGCGGGCAAGCGCGTCTGCCTGCTCGAGCGGGGCAAGGCCTACCCTCCGGGCTCGTTCCCGCGGATCCCCCGCGAGCTGGCGCGGAACGTCTGGGACCCGAGCGCGGGTCTCCACGGGATGTTCGACATCTGGACGTTCAAGGGCATCGAGGCGCTCGTCTCCAGCGCGCTCGGTGGCGGCTCGATCATCTACGCCAATGTCCTCATCCGGAAAGACCCCGAGTGGTTCGTCGAGCCGGACGGCCGGCCGTGGCTGGTCTCCCGCGCCGAGCTCGATCCTCACTACGAGAAGGTCGAGCGCGTCCTCGCACCGCAGACGTATCCGCTCGAGGTAGCGCCGTACTCCCGAACGCAGAAGACCCTCGCAATGCAGCGCGCCGCGGACGGGCTCGGGCTCGACTGGGCTTTGCCGAACCTCGCCGTCACCTTCGCCAACCCCGGCCGGCCGCCGGTTCCGGGGGAGCCCATCGAGGAAGAGGACAACCTCCATCACCGGCGCCGCTACACCTGCCGCCTGTGCGGAGAGTGCGACATCGGCTGCAACTTCGGGAGCAAGAACACCCTTGACTTCAATTACCTGACGCTGTTCGAGAATCACGGCGGCGAGATCAGGACGCGCTCCGAGGTGCGCCGGTTCGCGCCTCGGCCCGGAGGCGGGTTCACCGTTGAGTACGTGCAGCACGAGCCGGAGAGCGAAGGCCGGAAGACCGACACCTCGGCGCTTCCCCTCCGGACCATGACTGCCGACCGGCTCGTCCTCGCCGCCGGCTCGCTCGGGTCGCCGTACCTACTCCTCAAGAACCGCGAGTCCTTCCCCGCGCTCAGCAAGGCGCTCGGTTCGCGGTGGTGCGGCAACGGCGACCTGCTCGCGTTCCTCACGAAGGCGCCGACGCCACTCGACCCCGACGTCGGCCCGGTCATCACCTCGCGCATCCGCTACGACGGCGAAGACGGGCGGGGCTACTACATCGAGGACGGCGGCTACCCGACTCTCGTGAGCTGGCTCCTCGAGGCGTCGCAGGCACCGGCAAGCGCGAGGCGAGCATGGCGTTTCCTCTCCCGCTTCCTCCGGAACCGCCTCACAGGGCGTCCCGTCAGTAACCTCAGCGCCGAGCTTGCACAGCTCCTCGGCGAGTGCAAGACGTCGTCGGGCGCGCTCCCCCTCTTGGGCATGGGGAGAGATGTGCCAGACGGCAACCTCAGCCTGAGCGGCGACTACCTCCAGTGCGACTGGACGATCAAGACCTCACGTCGGTACTACGAGTCGGTCAAGCGCTCGATGGAGGACCTGGCCGGCGCGCTCGACGCGAAGTTCTCGAGCCAGCCGCTCTGGTACTTCCGTCGAGTTGCCACTGTGCATCCCGTCGGGGGCTGCCCGCTCGGCAGGAACGCCGACGAGGGAGTCGTCGACCGGTACGGGCAGGTGTTCGGGTATCCCGGACTGTCGGTCGCTGACGGCTCCGTGATGCCGGGACCGGTCGGACCGAATCCCTCGCTGACGATCGCCGCTCTCGCCGACCGCTTCGCCGAATGGACCATCGAGAACTGGAGGCCACGAACATGAACGCCGGCATAGACCACGAAACTCGGCAAGACGAGATCCTTCGCCAGCCCGAGGCGCTCGACAAGTACCAGAAGAGCATCGCCAAGGGGCTGGACAAGGCCTTTACAGACAAGCAGACCGACGAGCAGCAGCTCGAGCTCTCGACGGCGAGGGTGATCATCTTCTCGGACCACCACAAGGGCGCACGTGACCCCGCCGACGACTTCCAGCGCTGCGAGCGCGCGTACCACGCGGCTCTTGCCTCCTACCTGGAGACCGGCCACCGGCTCGTCGTTCTCGGCGACGTCGAGGAGCTGTGGGAGTGCAAGCCGAAGGAAGTTCTCGGCGCCTACCCGAAGACGCTGGCGCTCGAGGCCGAGTTCCACGAGAAAGGCGGCTACGACCGCTTCTGGGGCAATCACGACGACCAGTGGCGTCACGAAGATCAGGTCTCGAAGCTCCTCCGCCCCTCGTACTTCGGCGGCCTCCAAGTTCGCGAAGCACTGAAGCTGCGGGTCGTCGATCACGGTGCCCCGGTCGGCCTCCTGTTCCTCGCCCACGGCCATCAGGGGACTCTGGACAGCGACCGCTTCGCATCGGTCTCGCGTCTCTTCGTCCGCCACGTCTGGCGCCCGGTCCAGCGTCGCCTGAACATGCCGTCGACGACGCCCTCCAAGGACTTCGAGCTCCGGCACCGGCACGACGTCGCTATGTTCTCGTGGGCCCGAAGCCGTCCGGAGAAGCCGGTCCTGATAGCCGGCCATACGCACAAGCCGGTCTTTCTCAAGACCGGCAAGGACCGCCCGGACCCCAAGGTCGAAGACCTGCAGCGAGAGCTCGACGCGCTCCGCGCATCCGGAACGGCGAAGCCGGAGGAGCTCGCGAAGCTCCACGCACAGCTGGAGGCCCTGCGCGCGGCGGCGCGTCGGAGCGACCAGCCGCCACCCTTGAAGCTCGAGCCGCCCTGCTACTTCAACACCGGCTGTTGCTGCTTCGGCGACGGGGACGTGACCGGCATCGAGATCATCGGAGGCGAGATCAGACTCGTCCGGTGGCCGAACGACGACGACGAGCCGCTACCCAAGATCCTGGCGCACGCCGACCTCAGAGCGGTGCTCGCTGCCTGTCAGGAGCACTGATGCCGGTACTTACGACTTTCCTTCTGCTTCGTCTCCTTTGCCCTTCTCCACGGGCGTCGGCACCCTTCCGGGCCCCAGCTTCGTGAAGCGCTCGAAGAAGCCGGAAAAAGCGCAAGCCGAGATGGTCTCCGAGCTCCTCCCGGCGTCGGCGACCAGCGAGAGCGCGTAGGCCGTCCGGGATGCCGGTGAATCCCGACGTGCAGTAGACACGAGCGTGGTGCCGTCTGGCACGGGCGTGCCAGCCCGCACTAGAGAACGCAGACTCGAGGCTCTATGCTCGCTCTACCCCGGCAAACCGAAAGGGGGTCGCGTGGCCGTCGACGCCGAGGCAAGCAGCGTCGTCGCGCAGATCGCCGATGCTGTCCGGAGTGGACAATGCATCCTCTTCCTGGGGGCTGCCGTCCATGCGCCCCCGCCAACGGACTCCTCGTTCGTGTATCCGGAGGCCCAGAGACCACCGCTCGGCACGGCGCTCAGCGAATCCCTCGCCAAGACGTGCGGTCTCGCCGAGCGGTTCCCGAACGAGGATCCGAAGAACCTTCAGCGCGTCGCCCTCTTCTACGAGATCGACCGGACGCGACGCCAGCTCGTGGAGGCGATCAGGGAAGCGGTGCATGTGGGATGCGCGCACCCGTCAGCCGCTCGGCCAGCCCCTGCTCGGCGACAGAGGCATCGTCTTGAGCGTCGCCTTCAGCCCGGACGGGGTTACGCTCGCCTCCGCCGGCTTATACAGGACGGTGCGGCTGTGGGATGTGCCCACGCACAAGCAGCTCGGCGAGCCCCTGCGCGGCCACAGAGGCGCCGTCTCCAGCGTCGCCTTCAGTCCGGACGGGCGCATGCTCGCCTCCGCAGGGGACGACCAGACGGTGCGGCTGTGGGAAGGCATCCTCTGGCGCGACCGCACCGACCTGCGGAACAAAGTGTGCTACCTCGTCGGCGGCAATCTCACGAAGGACGAATGGGCAGAACTCGCCCCCGGTCTGGCGTACCACACGACCTGCACGGACTAGCCCACGCCGATCCAGCGCTCTGCGCCCGCGACCTCTGCCTCCGTCTCGATGCGCGAGGAAGCCCCATGCCTCCATCTCCAGGCGGAACGCGCCGGGTGCGTCGCGGGTGCCCGCTATCCGCTCACGCGCCGCCTCAGCGTCCGCCAGACCGATCCGATCCACGCGCGAATCTTCCTCCCGAACGGGGGCTCGAGCCGACCCACCGGGCGGAGCAGGCCACGGCCGGCGAAGCCGACCATCCGGTCGAGTGCGAGCAGGAAGGCGTCAGCGAGGTCCTGCGAGGCGCGGAGCGACCAGAGCATCTCGGCATTCGTCCAGGCCGCGTCGCGGGCCCGCTCGACGTTCCACATCGCGATCACGTCGTCGACCTCCCCGAGTGCCTCGTCGGCGATGGCAAGGTCGCCGGTGAGGAAGTCCCGCTTTACCCGCGCCTCGGTCGCTACGAGCAGGGCGTTGACGGCGAGGAAGTCGGCGTGCTCGGGCCCATCGCGGCGAAGCTCGAGCCCTAGCTCCTCGCACGTCTGCACGAGCGCGAGCGGGAGGTCGCGGTTGATGTGCGCGTTCATCCCCGCGAGCGCGAATTGGATCGGAGCGATGCCCGGGCGGCCACGTGCCTCGAGCAACGGCGCCCAGGCCGGCGGCGGATCCTCCAGCGCCTGGAAATAGAGATTCGCGAAGCGGACGTCGAGCCGCGTCAGAAACTCGGGCGACGCGAAGCCGCCTTCGGCCTCGCCCACCCCCTCGGTCACCGCGAGGTACAGCCGCGTGAAGCAGGCGACCCCGTCGCGGGGAGGGAGATCGTCGCCGATCGCTCGCAGGCGCACGATCACATCAGCGATGCTCTCCGGTCGCATCCCCCGACAATACGCTCGCTGTGGCCTGGCTCACGCGCTCGGGGCTCTGCGCTGGGTCTCTTCGCGAGGCGTGAGCGAGACGAGCGCTCTTCTTCGGAAGGACGCCGGCAGCAGATTGCGAAGAACGGAGGAGACGGCGAGCTCGGGCGGCTTGCCCAGCTTTTCGGGCGTGATCCACCAGGTCCCGCGCTCGAGCAGGAGGACGCCGAGCGCCTCACCCGCCTTGACCGCGCTACCAGCTCACCTGCTTCAAGGTCGGGCCGACGATGTGCCCATGCTCGCCCGGTGGCTCCGCGCGGACGTGGTGCGTGAAGTGCGCCGCATACCAGATGACGACATCCTGGTTCTCGATCGGCTCTCCGTTCAGCCAGGGCTCCAGCGCCCTCCGGCCACCGCCGTTCAGCCCTGAGTCTTGTCGCGCTCCTCCTCGTCTTTCTTCGCCGCGCCCTCGTCCTCCAGCGGTGTCGGAACGCCTCCGGCCTTCAGCGTCGTGAAGCGCTCGAAGAAGCCGGAAAAGAGCGCAAGGATGCCGTAATAGGCGAAGTCCTTCTCGTTAACCGGGCTCTGCGTCTGCAGGATCCCGCTCGCGAGCATGAGGTACGTCGCCACCCCGAAGATCCCGCCCACGAAGGGTCGGTAGATGCCGATCCAGCGCACGTTCTTACGCCCGACCTCGTGGTCGAGGACGAACTTCCCGGTGAGCGACGCCATGCGCGTGAGCACGCTGAGGAGGGCGCCGAGGGCGCCTGCCATGACGCTGATGACGAAGAGCTGAAGCTCCCCCCAGTGGGTGCCCCCGCCGTCGAGGCCGTCGACCAACCCCGTCAGCGCAACTGCGAGGCCCGTGAGCAGAACGAGTGCAAGCAGACCCTGCGCCATCCCCCAAAAGAACAGGATCCGCGCCTGCCCGTTCCCGGTCCGCTTGTAGAAGCGCTCGACCCGCTCGAGCTCCTTCCGCTGACGTTCGACGAATGCCTTGGGGTCTTCCTGGTGGACCATGTCCGGCGTGCGTTGCCCAGCTGCTGGCGGCGGCCGTCGTCCCCACTCCCGGTCGACGAAGCCGAGCAGATGGCTCGCCACGGCATTGATTCGGCGGAGCGCGATCAGCTCGCTCGGGCCGCGCAGGATCTCCTCGACCCTCACTGCAAGCATCTCGCAGTCGTCGAGCCCCTCCGCGATCTCCGGCTCGTCCCGCGTGGCCCAGTCCGTCGCGCGGTGGAAGCGGGGGATGAGTTCAGGGTCCGGTCGCCAGCGCGAGTGCTTTTGCCTGATCGTGAGCGCCACAGCCGAGGCGTCTCGCACCGACCAGTACGCGTCGTCAATCCGCCCGAAGCGCGCTTCGAACTGGCGCCATCTCCGACGAAACTCCCGTTCGATCGCCTTGTCCGGCTGCCGGTTAGGACGCTCGTGCTCGTGCAGCTCGTGCTCGTACAGCTCCTGCTCCCACGCCCGGTGCGCGCGAACGAGATCTGGGAACGTCGCGATCTCGGGCTCGACGGGCTCGCCCATGCTCGGGTGCGCGGGGAACCACCTGCCCACCCGCCAGCGCCTACGTCTCCGTCGCCCCAGGGACTTGGCCGCCTTCTCTGCGCGCGCTGCCTGCTTGGCGGCCTGCCGGGCGCTGTTCTCCGCCGCGGCCGCCGCGCGCCGGGCGGCTTTGTCGGCCTCCGCGGCGGCGTTGGCGGCGTCGCGCGCGGCTACCAACTCGACGGCTGCCTCCTCCTGGACCGGTCTGTCGCCCTGCAGCTGCCCCGTGGTCATCACACGACCTCCAATTCGGCCCTCGCCGCAAAACGGACGATGTGAGGGTCAGCATAGGACACCCCCTGTCCGGACTCAAGAGCCGGCTCGTCGGGCTCACCGTCTTCGACGATCAGTGGGAGGCGGTCGCGCTAGATTACGTCCGCCGCCTGTCGTTTTTCAGTCTGGAGACATCGCGCAGTGGGCACAAAGGCGAAGCAGACACGGAGGGTTCTCTTCCTCGGCGCAGGCGCATCGGCCGCCTTCGGCTATCCCGTCACCGGACAGATCTTTCCTCGCATCACGGAAGGGCTCGTTTCGCGCACCCTTCTGCCGCTGGAGTCGAATCCCAAGCGCGAGCGTGCGAAGATGAACAGGTTGCGCGAACATCTCGAGGCGCTGCTGCCGGCAGTCCTCGAAGACGACATCGAGCTCCCGCTGATCACGGACGTGCTGTCGCTGATCGACCTCCTGCTGAGCACCGGTGAGGTCGCCGTCCCCATGCTCTCCACGAAGGAGATGGAGGACTGTCGAGCCCTGCTGGAGGAGGCGATCGTAGAAACGATCGAGCGGGGATCCGACGATCCACGGTCGCTCGAGACTCTTGATCGCCTGACGGACTGGATGCTGAACGCGCTCGACCTCGACGGAGCGCCTCTCACCATCGTCTCGACGAACTACGACACCCTTGTCGAGTCGCTGCTGTTCGAGAAGATCACGATGGATCCGACGATGGAACTCAGCAGCTCGGTCGACCTGGGATTCAGCTGGCGGGAACATAGCGGGGGAGACTTCCTCGAGGTCGTCAACCACACGCCGAGCTCGCCCCGCGTCCGTATCTTCAAGCTACACGGGTCGGTGAGCTGGCTGAAGTGCCCGCTGTGCGGCTTCATCTACGTGAACACGGTCGGGAGCATCATTCGACAGGCGTATCGCGAGGACAAGGTCGACTACTCCAACACGTGCGTGTGCGGTCATGGGCCGGTTCGAGCGGTGATTGTCGCGCCGTCGATGGTCCGCTCGATCCGCGATCCGGATCTGCTGACGATCTGGCGCAGCGCCTTGGAGGCTATGCGAGTCGCCGACGAGTGGATCGTCGCCGGGTATTCGCTCCCGGCGGAGGACATCGCCATCCGGTCAATCCTCCTCCGCGCTTATCACGGCCGCGGTCGAAAGGGAAGGCCGCCCGTGATTCGGGTGATTCAGAAGGAGCAGGAGAAGAGGACGGAGGACCGGTACCGGCTGCTCTTTCCAGAGTGTTGCTTCGAGTACGGCGGGTTCGAGCGGTTCGCCAACTCCCTCCCCAAGCCGCGGAAGCACTATCCGACGTTCTGAGCTGGACGCACGCGACAAGGGATCGCTCCGGTCCAACAGAGGACGGAACAGGCGAGATCGTCTACCGAGGGTGTCTCCTCCACGTCAAGCATGACCGTACTCGTCCAGCCGGGTCGCGGCGGCGAGGGATGCCCGGCGGGTGATGCGCATCCACTACGAGAAAGCGCCGAGTGGAATGTCGACGGCGAGGGGCACGTGGTCGGAGGCCTTCGGCTCGTTCTCACCGACCTCCTCGTAGCGGGGCCCGACGTACCGCTCGGCCCGCCACGGAAGGCCCTTCCGGACCGTGGTCGGGACCGGGTTTCCGGCACGCTGGTCGAAGGCGCGCCCGAGGAGCACGTAGTCGAGCTGACTGTAGTCTCCGCCTCTCGCGTAGTAGTGGGTCCAGCGCTCCTTCTCCGGACTGCGGTCGAGGCCGTTGACGAGCTGCGGGTGGTCCACAAGCCCCGACAGAGCGGTCTGCCCTTGCATGTAGTCGTTGAAGTCGCCGACGACGGCGAAGTTCCCGTCGAAGGCAGGTCCGAAGCGGTCGTCGACGAGCTCGATCACCTTCTCGACTTGCTCGCGCCGGCGCGGCCGGGTCTCGGCACGACCCCCCATCATCGACTTCAAGTGATTGACGAGAACCGTGAGGGTTTTCGTCTCTCCGCTCTGCTCGTCGACGACGACCGAGAAGTCGAGCTCGAGGCAGTCGCGCGCGAAGAGGGGCGCCGTGTTGGTGGCGTTCCGCAGGTGGCGGTTCGTGCGGACGGCGGCGACCGGGTGCCTGCTGAGAACAGCGACGTCGATGTTCCGCGGGTCGTTTCCGTCGATCAAGATGCGGTAGCGGTACTTGAGCTTGGCGAGGTAGCTCGAGTTGAAGCGCTCGAGGATCGCCATGTTCTCAACCTCTACCAAGCAGAGGATGTCAGCGTCGAGCTCGCGAATCACGCGCCCCGTGATCTGTTTCTCCGTCTCGTTGAAGATGTCGAAGGCGAGGTCGTTGATCGTGAAGCCGTCGAGGGTGGGATCGAACCTCGACTCGAAGCGATAGCGAGCGAAGAGGTTCTCGACGTTGAAGGTTGCGAGACGTACGTTGGTACCTGGCATCGAACCGGCCTCCCTTCAGACTCCTGGTGTGTGACTCATTACTGTTTCATCTTCTCGTACTCGTCCAGCCACAGCTAGCCGAGCGCGGGCCCGATTCCCGACCGCGTCTGGCCATCGCGACGCGGAGAGGAGCTGATCCTCGCCGCGCGGGACGCCTAAATCTGCGCCGGTGCGTGCCGCTACCCGTTCGCCGAAAAGACAGCCACCGCCACGATGATCGTGGTCGCGATGGTGGCCGCGACGACGATCCACGGCCCGCGATCCACGGACGCGCCCCGCAGTTCCCGGAGCCGGACCCGGCAAGTTCCGCGCCGTGAGAGCCGCATGGGGTAAGTACGCGAGCGGGATGATCGCGATAAGAATCGCCAGGACAGTCCACAACGCCCGCCGCTGTCTGGACGGCGGGTAGGCCAGAACCACGAGCGATTCGACGATCGTGACCGCGACCAGGAGTGCGCCGACCAGCGCGGCGTAGTAGCCGGTGTCGGTCGCGGCATCGGCATCCACGAGGTACGCAGAAAGGCGCGCGGCGCAAGAGGGTGGACCCCTACGATTGCCCCATGACCGCAGTCGAGTGGCTCGACTCGCTCTCGCCCTGGCCCAGGGACGGCTTCGGACTCGAGCGGATGCGCGCGCTCCTCGCGGAGCTCGGCGATCCGCAGGACGCGTACCCGGGTATTCACGTCGTCGGGACGAACGGGAAGTCGACGGCGACGGTCACCGTCGAGCAGCTTCTCCTCGCCGAAGCGCTCTCCGTCGGCTCGACGATCTCGCCGCACGTCGCAAGCTGGAGCGAGCGGATCCGCATCGACGGAGCCGAGGCCGACTTCGAGGCGGCGGTCGCGCTCGTCCGGCCCGAGGCCGAACGCCTGCAGGCGACCCAGTTCGAGATCGTCACGGCTGCGGCTCTCGCCGCGTTCGCCGACGCTCGCGTCGACGTGGCCGTCGTCGAGGCCGGCCTCGGCGGCCGGCACGATGCGACGAACGTCCTCCGCACGCGCGTCGTCCTGCTCACGAACGTCGGGCTCGATCACACCGACGTTCTCGGCGACACAATCGACGAGATCGCGCGTGAGAAGCTCGCCGTCGCCCCGGAGGACGGGATCGTTGTGCTCCCCGATACCACGTTCGCCCATCTCGTGCCCGGCCGCGACGTCCGGGTGGGTGGGCCGCGCGCCGCTGGCGAAGCGTTCGTCGGCCACCCAATCACGGCCGATCCGCACGTTTCGCTTCCCGGCCGGCTCGAGCGCAGAGAAGGCGAGATCCGAGACGGTGCGCACAATCCCGACGGTGCGCGCTACCTCGTCGAGCGGCTTCCACCGGACGACTACACGCTGGTCGTCTCGATCCTGGCGGACAAGAACGCTGACGAGATGCTCCGCGAGCTGCGTCGAGCCGGGCCGCGGCTCGTCGCGACCAGATCATCCTCCGATCGCTCACTTCCTGCCGAGGATCTCGCCGCCCTCGCCCGCCTTCACTTCGATCACGTCGAGGTCGTCGAGGACCCGATCGGGGCGCTCGCGCGAGGGCACGAGCTCGGGGAACCGGTGCTCGTGACGGGCTCTCTCTATGTGCTCGGCGACATCGCGCAAGAGGAACGGCGCACGGCGTGGCGCGGGTAACGGAGCGGCTGTCCGTGCTCGCGTTCGCGGCCCTTCTCGTTGCGGCGATCATCGGGATCGCGTTCGCGCTCGGCTACGGGATCGGCAAGCTTCTACTATGACCCTCGCCGTGGTGCCGCTCGCATTGTCTCTCGACTCGCCTGACTGGACCCTGCTCCGAAATCTCGGAATCGGTCTCGTCGTCGTCCTCTGGCTCGCGACCGCGTACTGGACCTTCAAGGATGCACGCCGCCGGATCGAGGATCCGTGGCTGATCGCCCTGGCGACTCTGGTCGGGCTCTTCCCGCCCTTCCTCGGGCCGATCATCTACATGTTCTTCCGGCCGCCGGAGTACATCCAGGACGCCCGCGAGCGCGAGCTCGAGATCAAGGCGATGCGGTGTGCCGCGCCCGAGTCGAGCCGTCGTACCTCGTGTGCCCGGTGTGCACCACGCGCTTGAAGCAGGCTTGTCCTGGGTGCGGGCAGCCGCTCGAGTCGCTCTGGCAGGTTTGCCCGTACTGCGCGACGGAGATCCCGCCGGGGATTCCGTCGTTCGAAGATGTCTCGCCGTCGGCGCGTAGAGCGGCGCGGCGATCCAAGACCGACATCTGAGGTGACACTCGCGCCGCGGTCGCGAACGGGACCGCGCTTCAGGGATCCTCGCGTGCAGGACACAACGCTAGACTCGCGGCCGCATGGCCCGCGAGACCACCCTCGTCCTCGTCAAGCCCGACGGAATGGAGCGTCGCCTGGCCGGCGAGATCATCGCGCGCTTCGAGCGCCGCGGTCTCGAGCTGCGTGGCGCGCGCCTGTTGAAGATCTCGAAGTCGATGGCGCGCGAGCACTACGCGGAGCACAAGGGCAAGCCGTTCTTCGCATCGCTCGTCGAGTTCATCACGTCCGGGCCCGTCTTGGCCCTGGCAGTGAGCGGCGAGTCAGCGATCTCCGTCGTTCGCACGATGATGGGCGCCACGAACCCGCTCGATTCGGCGCCCGGGACGATCCGTGGCGACTTCGCGCTCGAGCTCTCGGAGAACATCGTCCACGGCTCGGACTCGAAGGCGAGCGCGCGTCGCGAGCTGGCGCTGTTCTTCCCCGATGGCCTTGTCTGACGACTACGCGACCCGTAACCGCGATCTCTGGACGCAGACGAACGACGAGTACACCGGCGAGCACGCCGCGCGAGCGTGGGCGCGCGACGAGATCACGTGGGGCATCTTTGGGATCCCCGAGCGGGAGCTAGCGGTCCTTGGCGACGTCGCTGGGCTTGACGTAATCGAGCTCGGTTGCGGGACGGCGTACTTCTCCGCATGGTTGGCGAAGCGTGGCGCTCGGCCTGTCGGAGTCGACGTCACTCCCGCGCAGCTGGAGACGGCGCGCCGCTGTCAGCGTGAGTTCGGGCTCGACTTCCCGCTCATCGAGGCGAACGCCGAGGAGGTATCGCTCCCCGACGCGAGCTTCGACCTCGCCGTCTCCGAGTACGGCGCGAGCCTGTGGTGCGACCCGTATAAGTGGGTTCCGGAGGCGGCGCGGCTGTTGAGACCAGGCGGGCGGCTGGTCTTCCTGACCAACAGCATGCTCGTCACCCTCACGGTCCCGGAGGGGGAGGGATACGCGACGGAGACGCTCCTCCGTCCGCAGAAGGGGATGCATCGGGTGGAGTGGGCGGACCAGGACGGCGTTGAGTTCCACATCGGGCACGGCGAGTGGATCCGCGTTCTTCGGGATAGCGGATTCGCGGTCGAGGGCCTCACCGAGCTGTACGCCCCTGAGGGCGCTAAGACGCATCCGTACTACGACGTGGCTACCGCGGACTGGGCCAGGAAATGGCCCGCGGAGGACATGTGGGTGGCGCGGAATGTCGAGGAAAACCCGCTTGTCTGAGCCCGACTACGTCGCGCGGAACCGCGACCTCTGGACGACGAGCAACGCCGAGTACACCGGACCCTCCGCTCCGCGAGCGTGGGCCGAGGAGGAGCACACTTGGGGCGCGTTCGGCGTGCCGGAGCGCGAGGCGGGTTTTGCGCTTGGCGACGTCGCGGGGCTGGATGTGGTCGAGCTCGGCTGCGGAACGGCCTTTTTCTCCGCGTGGCTGGCGAAACAGGGCGCGCGACCGGTGGGCGTCGACGTCACCCCTGCGCAGCTCGAGACCGCTCGTGAACTTCAGCGAGAAACGGGCATTGAGTTTCCGCTCATCGAGGCGAACGCAGAAGACGTACCGCTTCCCGACGCGTCGTTCGATCTCGCTGTCTCCGAGCACGGAGCGAGCAGCTGGTGCGATTCGTACCGTTGGATCCCGGAGGCACACCGGCTGCTCCGCCCCGGCGGCCGTCTCGTGTTCCTGAGAAGCAGCCCGCTCAACATCCTTTGCGCAGTCGAAGAGCCCGACTCGACCTCCGAGACTCTCCAGCGCCCGCAGCGTGGAATGCATCGGCTCGAGTGGTCGGACGGAGGCGTCGAGTTCCATCTCGCGCACGGCGACATGTTCCGTCTGCTTCGTGACACGGGCTTCGAGGTCGAGGATCTGATCGAGCTCTACGCACCCGAGGGCGCGCAGACGCACGAGTACTACTCGGCCGTGACCGCCGACTGGGCGCGGCAGTGGCCTTCCGAGGAGATATGGGCGGCACGCAAGACCGGCTGACGCTTGCCTCGACCTCGCCGCAGCGCCGGGCGATCCTCGAGCAGCTCCGGATTCCGTTCGAGGTCGTCGAGCCCACGTATATCGAGAACGATCCGCCGGGGCTCGAGCCCGCCGATCTCGTGCGCGCGCATGCCGAGGGCAAGGCACGCTCGGCACACGTCGAAGGCCAAATCACACTGGGCGTCGACACCACCGTCGTTCTCGACGGACGCATCTACGGAAAGCCGGTCGATCGGGACGACGCGGCCCGGATGCTCAACGAGCTGTCCGGGCGCACGCACACGGTCGTCTCCGGCCTATGCCTCCTCGGCGCGGGAGAGGACGTCATCGGACACGAGATCACGGACGTCACCTTCCGGCTGCTCTCGCATGACACCGTCGCCTCATATCTCGACAGCGGGGAGTGGGAGGGGCGTGCAGGCGCCTATGCGATACAGGGGCTCGGGGGGCGACTCATCGAGCGGATCGAGGGTGACTACCTGAACGTCGTCGGGCTTCCCAGTGCGCTGCTCGTCTCGCTCCTCGAGCACCACGCGCCGAATCTCCTGCAAACACGCAGGTAGACTCCGTCCCCCTCGTGGCCTGGTTCAAGTCCCTCACCGGCTTCGGCGGCCGCGACATGGCCGTCGACCTCGGCACCGCGAACACGCTCGTCTATGTCCGTGGGCGCGGCATCGTGCTCTCCGAGCCTTCGGTGGTCGCGATCGACCAGCGGACGGGCGAGGTGCACGCAGTCGGTGCCGAGGCGAAGCGGATGCTCGGGCGCACACCCGGCACGATCTCGGCCATCCGCCCGCTGAAGGACGGGGTGATCGCAGACTTCGACGTGACCGAGCAGATGCTCCGGCACTTCATCCAGAAGGTGCATCAAAACCGCTTCGCGCATCCGCGCGTCGTCGTGTGCGTACCCTCGGGTGTGACGGGCGTCGAGAAGCGCGCCGTCGAGGAGGCGACGCTCTCGGCCGGCGCGCGACAGGCCTACCTGATCGAAGAGCCGATGGCGGCTGCCATCGGGGCAGGTCTCCCCGTCGCCGAGCCGACCGGGAACATGATCGTCGACATTGGCGGCGGCACGACCGAGGTGGCTGTCATCTCGCTCGGCGGAATCGTCGTCTCCCAGAGCATGCGGGTCGGCGGCGACGAGATGGACGAGGCGATCGTCAACCACATCAAGAAGGAGTACAAGCTCCTCGTCGGCACGCAGACCGCAGAAGAGATCAAGCTCGAGGTCGGTTCTGCGTATCGCCTGAAG
>JAERMP010000160.1 GCA_016844515.1 Thermoleophilia bacterium
AGCAGATGGCGTTCGTCACGCCGATCGCAGTTGTCGTCGTCGGAGCCACCGTCGGGATCGTGCTCCTCTGGGTGAAGGTCGTCGCCGACTCGATCCGCCGGCGCGGCGAATGATCTAGAGGCTTGATGTGGGTTAGGAGTGCGGTTGGGGAGGGTCTGGGCAAAGGAGCGTGTTCGATTCGGACGGTGGTAAGGCTGGACGCCTTGGTGGCGGCCGAAGCGGGCACGATCCGCCGGCCCAGGCCCCCATCCAGACGTGCTTCTAACCCATATCAAGCCTCTACAACGTCGTCCGGTCGCGCCCGTACCGTCCAGCGTGTGACGGACGCTTGGACGATCGCTCCCTTCGACGCTCAGGCTGCGGCTGCTCTGGCGCGCGAGCTGGAGCTGAGCGACGTCGCGGCGGCGGTACTCGTGCGCCGCGGATACGCCGATCCGCTGGAGGCACTGAGGTTTCTCGACGCTGCTCTACCGGGGCACGATCCGCTGCTCCTCGGCGACATGGCGGTCGCCGTGGAGCGGATCCGAGCAGCGATCGAACGCGGTGCTCGCATCTGCGTCCATGGCGACTACGACGTCGACGGGATCTGTGCGACCGCGCTCGCGGTTCTCCTCCTGCGAGAGATCGATGCGGACGTCGTCTGGCACCTGCCGAGCCGCTTCGAGGAGGGGTACGGGGTCTCGAGCGAGACGCTCGATCGGCTAGCCGAGGAGGGGGTGGGCCTCGTCCTCACGGTCGACTGCGGCATCACTGCCGTGGCCGAGATCGCAGCCGCCAAGGAAAGCGGGCTCGAGGTCGTGGTCACTGATCACCACCGGCCGAGTGACTCGCTTCCGGACTGCCCGATCGTCTCGACAAGACCGTCGTCGTACCCGTTTCCTGAGCTCTGTGGAACAGGAGTCGTGTACAAGCTCGGAGAGGCGTTGTTGGGCGTCGACCATCCTGCCCTGCGGCGGCACCTCGACCTCGTCGCGCTTGCGACGATCGCCGATGTCGTCCCGCTCGTCGACGAGAACCGCGCGCTTGCCTCCGCGGGATTGTTGGCTCTCGCGAGCACACGTCGTGTCGGGCTCCAAGCGCTCATGCGCAGTGCGCACGTCGATCCAGCTGCAGTGGACTCCGGCGCGGTCGGGTTCAGGCTCGCGCCGCGTATCAACGCCGCGGGACGGCTCTGCCGCCCGGACGTCGCTCTGGAGCTCGTGCTGACCGAGGACCCGGACGAGGCACGGCGACTCGCTTCGGAGCTCGAAGATCTCAATCGCGAGCGACAGGGCGTCGAAGAGCGCATCTTGCGTGAGGCGACGGGCATCGTCGAGTCGATGCCCGAGGCGAGACGACGCCGACGCGGCTACGTGCTCTGGCGTGAAGAGTGGCACGAGGGCGTGATCGGGATCGTCGCCTCGCGCCTCGCCGAGCGCTTCAGCCGCCCCGTGGTCCTCGTTGCGGGCTCCCACGAGCGGTGGAAGGGTTCGGGTCGGTCCGTGGTGCAGTTCGACCTCCACGCGGCGCTCGGGGCGTGCGCGGAGCATCTCGAGCGCTACGGCGGCCATCGCGCTGCAGCAGGGCTCTCCATCGACCCGGCTCAGCTCGACGCATTTTCCGAAGCCTTCGCTGCGTATGCGGACGTTCATCTGGCGCCGGAGGATCTCTACGAACCGACGGTCGTGGACGCCGTCGTCTCAGCCGAAGAGCTCACACTCGACCTCGCACAGGAGCTCGAGCGCCTCGCGCCGTTCGGCCTCGGAAACCCCGACGTGACACTTCTCGTCCCGGCTGCCCAGCCGGTGACGCCCACGACCGTCGGCGAGGGGAAGCACTTGCGCTTCCGCGTCCGACAGCAAGGACGTGACGCTGGGAGCGCAATTGCCTTCGGCCAGGGCGGACAGCTCGATCGGCTGCGTGCCGAAGGGCTCTTCGACGTTGCCTGCCGCCTCAAGGAGAACCACTGGAACGGCACGGTCGCGCCACAGCTCGTCGTTCGTCGTATTTTTGACACCCCCGAGGGCTACGAGGAGCTTCGGGCCGCGCTTGCCGAGCTCTGGCGCACCGGGGAGCCCTCCTGGACATCCGAGGCTCGGCGCATCTTCGCGGAGCTGGGTCTCGACGGGGAGCACGCGCGACGCCGCCAGCTTCTCGAGTCCGAGTCCTTCCGAGCGCTCCTCGAGGAAGCCGCATTGCCGCAGGCGGCGTAGATCAACCCAGACCGGGACGCGAGGGTACGAGCGCATCGCGCATCACCAATGCGAGGCGTCGTGCGTTGCGCTGCCGGAACCATCGACGGAACGTGTGCATGGGGTGTGGGAGTTCGTCATCGGGCTGCGCGCTCCTTTCTGGATGACTGAGAAGGGGTCGGGAACCCTGCTCAGTACACTGAACTCATGAGCAACGCTCGCCTCCGGCTCGCGTTTGCCAGCGAAAAGATGTCGGAAACCATGTCTCCCCCTGAAGCCCCCTTCTTCTTGAGATCGTGGGGAACCTCCCGGTTCCCCACGCCCCTCCACACTCATGGATCGCGGAGCAATCCATGAGTGTCCTCGACGCAAAGCGGCATCACGAAGACCTCGTCGAGGAGCTGATCGCCGAGGTCGAGGCGTACAACCCAGACGTCGACAAAGATCTGCTCCGCCGGGCGTTCGAGTTCGCCGAGCGTGCCCACGCAGGCCAGACGCGCCGATCCGGCGAGGAGTTCATCCACCATCCGCTCGGGGTTGCGCGGGTGTGCGCGGAGCTGCACCTCGACGAGCAGACGATCGCCGCCGGGCTCCTCCACGATGTCGTGGAAGACACCGGCGCCGATCTCGACGAGCTTCGCGCGGAGTTCGGCGCCGACATCGCCCTCCTCGTCGAAGGTGTGACGAAGCTGACGCGGATCAGCTTCCAGAGCCGCGAGCAAGCCGAGGCCGAGAACTACCGCAAGATGATCGTCGCGATGGCGCAGGACGTCCGCGTCATCCTCATCAAGCTCGCCGACCGCCTGCACAACATGCGCACGATCGAGTATCTCGGGAAGCAGAAGCAAGCACAGAAGGCGCGGGAGACACTCGAGGTGTACGCCCCGCTCGCCCACCGACTCGGGATCCACGCGCTTAAGTGGGAGCTCGAGGATCTCGCGTTCCAGACCCTGCACCCGCGGAAGCACGCCGAGATCAAGGCCATGGTTGCCGACCAACGAGCCGACCGCGAGGCGCAGGCGGACAAGGCGGCCGAGATCCTCGGCCTCGAGCTGCACAAGGCGGACGTCCCGGCGGATATAACCGGGCGCGCGAAGCACCTCTATTCGATCTACGACAAGATGGCCAAGCGCGGCCGCGAGTTCAACGAGATCTACGACCTCACGGCGCTGCGCGTCATCTGCGAGCGGTCGGCGGAGGAAGGGACGCGCGACTGCTATGCCGCGCTCGGCCTCGTGCATTCGCTGTGGAAGCCGATGCCGGGCCGTTTCAAGGACTTCATCGCGATGCCGAAGCTCAACCGGTACCGCTCACTGCACACGACGGTGATCGGCCCGGAGGGCAAGCCCCTCGAGATCCAGGTCCGGACGCGCGACATGCACGAGGAGGCCGAGCTCGGCGTGGCTGCGCACTGGCTGTACAAGCGCGGTCGGGCCTCGAAGGCGGACGACGAGTGGCTCGCGTGGGTCAAGTCGCTGATGGACGGGCAGGCCGACGAGCAGGACCCGGGCGAGTACATGCGGAGCCTCCGCACAGATCTCTTCGCCGACGAGGTGTACGTGTTCACCCCGAAGGGCGAGGTGAAGGTGTTGCCGTCGGGCGCGACTCCGATCGACTTTGCCTACGCGGTCCACACGGACGTGGGACATCGCACGGTGGGCGCGAAGGTGAACGGACGGATCGTGCCGCTCCACTACCGCCTGAAGAGCGGCGACTTCGTCGAGATTCTCACCACCAAGTCCGGACGCGGCCCGTCGAGGGACTGGCTCGCGGTCGTCAAGTCCTCGAGAGCGCGCAACAAGATCCGGCAGTGGTACCAGCGCGAGACCCGAGGGGAGACCGAGGCGAAGGGCCGCGAGCTCCTTGACCAGGCGCTCAAAGCGCAGAAGCTCCCATACAAGAAGCTTCAGGGCTCGAGCGTCCTCGCGCAGGTGATCCGCGAGACGGGGTTCAGGAAGGCCGAGGACTTCTACGTGGCGCTTGGCGCGGGGAAGCTGCCGCCGGCGCAGATCGTCAACAAGGTCATCCAGCGGCTGAAGACGGAGGAGGGTGTCGCCGAGCCCGCGATCACGACGAAGCCGCCCAGGGCCAAGACCGCGGTCTCGAGCGACCGCCTCGGCATCAGCGTGGTCGGCGTCGAGGACGTGCTCGTCCGGCTCGCAAAGTGCTGCACGCCAGTTCCGGGCGACTCCATCGTCGGCTACATCTCGATGGGTAGGGGCATCACGGTTCATCGCGGGGACTGCCCGAATGTGCGGGCGCTCCAGCGCAACCCCGAGCGCTTCACCGCCGTGGAGTGGGAGGGAGGCGCATCGGCGAGCTTCCTCGTGCAGATCGCCGTCGATGCGTGGGACCGCGCCCGCTTGCTCGAGGACGTCGCCCGGACATTCGCCGAGCACGGTGCGAACATCGTCTCCTACGGCGGCGTCGTCGAGGACGGGATGGCACGGAACTGGTACACCGCCGAGGTGGGGGACGTGAAGGAGCTCCGCTCGCTCCTCTCCACCCTCCGCAACCTCGAGGCTGTTTTCGACGCATATCGCATGACGCCGTCCTGACGGCGCAGGCGGCCGATCGCTCCCGGCCGGCGTAAGGGCGAGGCTTGCCTCGCCCTCGGCTGTGGCTCACCTTCAGAGCGACGCAAGGGTCGCCCTACGCGACGCTCGCGGCGCGATCCAGCGGGCTCGCCGCTTGTCATCCCGCGGAGATAAGCCTGGCTCCCTTGCGAGCGCAGCCCCTGCGACGCCAGGAGAGTGTTGGAGCCAGGATCCTCTACGAGAAGACGCTGCGCTCGAGGTTCGCCAGCACGGCCTCCCAGCCCTGGATGTGCATCCCGCGGATCTCCTCGTTCGCGAATCCGGAATGGGTGAGCTTCACTAGCGTCCCGGCGCCGTCCTCGAGGAAATCGACGATCACGAGCGTCTCCTCGCTTCCAGCCATGGCCGCGTCGGGGCCCTGCTCCCACGACCACGTGTAGGCGAGACGCTCCGGCGGTCGGACCTCCGTGAACTCGCCGCTCACGGTGTGCACCTCGCCCGCGTCGGTGCGCATCGACAACTTGTAGCTACCGCCTTCTCGCGCGTCGATCTCGGCGAGAGGCGTCTCCCAGGTCGGCGCCGCAGCCCACCAGCGCTTGAGCACCTGCGGGTTCGTCCAGGCGTCGAAGACGTCTGCTCGCGGAGCGGAGTAACGGTGGGAGAGCTCGAGCACGAGCTCTTGTCCGACTTCGGTCATTCTGGGACCTCCTGTCCCTCGTGGGTTTCTACGAGATGTCTCTCGACGGCTTCGAACTTCGCCTCCCAGAGCGAGCGATGAAGATCGAGCCAGCTTCGGCTCACGACGCCGGCCACCTCGAGCACCTTGAGGTGTTTCGTGACAGCCGGCTTCGAGATGCCGAGCCCGGCAGACGCCTTGCCCACGGTTGCCGGTCCGGCGACCAGCCGTTCGACGATTGCTCTCCGTACCGGGTGGGAGAGAGCGTCGAAGCTGCGATCGAGCTCCGCTTGATTGTTCACCTAAGGGTGAACAATAGCTAAGAGTTTCTACTCCGGCCAGTCGGTCAGATCGTGCAGCGACTCGAGATCTTCATCCGACCGCGCGATCTCGGCCAGTTCCGGCTTGAGCTCGAGCGCGCGTCGGAGATGCCCGAGGGCCTCGTCGGGTCGTCCCGCGAGCGCCTCGGCGCACGCGAGGTTGTACAGCGTGGACGGATGATCCGGGCGGCGCTCGAGAGCCTCCGCGAGCTCCGCCGCGTACGCGGTGTAGTCGCCGGCTGAGCGATGCCTCTCTGCCGCGAAGAAGTCCTCCCATGGCGACGGCTCGAAGGCGCCTCCGCGAGGTCCGCCGACGGCCAGCACGGCGGTATCCGGCTCCATTGCCTGGGCGTGGCGCTTGACCTTCGGATCGCGAACGAAGACGACGGTGCCGGCGGGCGCGTCGAGCGTCTCATCGTCGAGCGTGAAGGTTGCTCGGCCGGCGAGCACGACGTAGATCTCCTCGTGCCCGAGTGCCTCCTCGGTGTGCTCCTCCACGACGGCATCACCCGCGTTAATTGCCACGTAGGCGTTGATCCCGAACGCGCCGATGTCGAGCGTGCGGCGCACGGGTCGCCAGAGAAGCGTGCCGCCGACGACTGGGATCGGCTCGATGTCCTCGAGCCGTATGCTCTGCCAATTGTCGGCCACGCGGCGACTGTAGCCGCTCAGCTCATCTCTCTCGGGCGGTCACACGCCAACATTTGGTCTAGGCATATCTCGACCAGCGGACGTACATCACGAGGGCCGCGCAGGCCGCACGGCGAGCGTGACGTCGATCGTGCGTTGCTCGCCGTCGCGCAGGATCGTGATCGACACCCTGTCGCCCGGGCGTCTCGCATCGACGGCGCTCTGGAGCGCTGCGGCCGAGTCGACCGCTAAGCCGGCGAACGCCGTGATCACGTCGCCGCCCGTGGGTCGCTCCTGTCCGTCGACGGTCCTCGAGCCGGTCGCTGCCCGAAGCCCGGCTCTCTCGGCCGGCCTTCCGGGCTGCACCTTCGTGACCGCGACGCCACCAGGAACCGCGAGCATCGTGATTCCGAGGTAGGCGTGCCTGACCTCGCCGCTCTCGATCAACTGCCGGGCGATCGAGCGAACCGTGTTGCCCGGAATCGCGAAGCCGACGCCGTCCGAGCCGCCCGAGTCGCTCTCGATCTGGGCATTGACACCGATCACGCGTCCTCGGCGATCGAGCAACGGGCCGCCCGAGTTGCCGTGGTTGATGGCGGCGTCGGTCTGAATCGTGTCCGTGATCGTGAAGTTGTTGGGCGCGGTCATCTGTCGGTGCAGCGCGCTGACGATCCCGCTCGTCACGGTCCCCTCGAGGCCGAACGGGCTTCCCAGCGCGAGCACTACGTCGCCCACCGCCACTGCGTTTGAGTCACCGATACGAAGCGGGTCGAGGAGAGATACGGGCGCGTCGACCTTGATCACGGCGAGATCCGTCGAGGGATCGGTGCCGACGAGCTCGGCAGCGAAGACGGTTCCGTTCCAGAAGCTGACCGAGATGGAGCCGGCGTCGGAGACGACGTGTTGGTTCGTGACGATGTGCCCGTCGCGGTCGAAGACGAATCCGGAACCCTGCGCGCGCGTCGCCGGGTCGGAGAACGAGGAACCTCCAGCCGTGACCGCGATCTCCACGACGGCTTTGGACGCTCGATCGTAGATCTGCCCGATTGTGAGACTGTCTGCGGCGGCCGCTGGCTCGGAGTCGCTGACGGTGACCTGGCGCACGACGGTCGCAGGCTCGTTCCCGAACACCGCGATTGCGGTGGCTCCGAGGCCGACCCCAAGGCCGAGCGCGGCGATGAGGCTTGCAACGATGAGTGGTGTGCGAGTTGGGCGGGAGTCCATCGTGTTCCTTTCGTCCATGAGTGTGTCGGAAAGGAAGCGGCGGCGGTTGAACGAGAGCTGAGACGCGGCTAAGAAGTCGCTAAGACTCCCAGCCTGGATTGGTGGGAGCACGCACAATGTGCCGGTGAAGATCCTCGTCATTGACGACGAGCGTGCTGTGCGTGAATCCCTTCGACGCGCGCTCGAACTCGAGGGCTACGAGATCGAGCTCGCGTTCGACGGAGAGGAGGCACTCGCGCGACTCCGGCTCGAGTCACCTGTCGATGCTGCAATCCTCGACGTTCTCATGCCCGGAATCGACGGGCTCGAGGTGTGTCGCCGCTTGCGCACGAACGGCAATCGCGTCCCGGTACTGATGCTCACCGCGCGAGCAGAGGTGGACAGCCGGGTGGCGGGTCTCGACGCGGGCGCCGACGACTATCTTCCGAAGCCGTTCGCGCTCGCCGAGCTCCTGGCCCGCCTTCGGGCCTTGTTGCGCCGCGCCGGAAACGGAGACGAGGGCAGCGATGTCCTTCGCTTCGCGGACCTCGAGCTCGATCTCGGCACGCGCGAGGTGAGACGCGTCGGGCGTTTGATCGACCTCACTCGAACCGAGTTCTCCCTGCTCGAGCTCTTCCTGCGCAACCCTCGGCAGGTTCTGACTCGATCGATCATCTTCGAGCGCGTCTGGGGTTACGACTTCGGCCCGTCCTCGAACTCCCTCGATGTCTACATCGGCTATCTCCGGCGTAAGACGGAAGATGGCGGCGGCACGCGTCTCATCCACACCGTGCGTGGTGTGGGATACGCCCTGCGCGAGCCATGAGCAACGCTCGCCTCCGGCTCGCGTTCACGGGGGAAACAATGTTTCCCCCGTGTGCCCCCTTCTTCCTGAGAGCGTGGGGAACCTCCCGGTTCCCCACGCCCCTCCACGCTCATGTGCCGGCGACCGGCCCATGAGCTTCCGTGCGCGCATCGCCGTTTCGACGGCCGCAGCTGTTGCGCTGACCGTTGCCCTTGCATCGGTCCTCGTCTACCTCGTCGCCCGAGAGCAGATTCGTGCGCCGGTCGATGAGGCCCTCGAGCAGCGTGCTGCCGACATCTCGCAACACCCCCTCGGCGTGTTCGACGCGCCGGGCGGCGGCACGTTCCTCGCGGTACGGCCCGAGTTCGGCGAGGCCCGCGGTTATGTCCAGCTCGTGAAGTCGGACGGGGGCGTACTCTTGCCGCCGCGTCAGGACATCCAGCTCCCGGTCGACGATGACGTGCGCGCCGTTGCGAGTGGCGCGAGTCCCGCGTTCTGGAAAGACGTCGATGTCGATGGGACGCACCTCCGGGTCTTCACGTTCGCCTACGGTCCCGAGGCGGCAGTACAGATCGCGCGACCGCTCGCCGAAGCAGACAAGTCGCTCGAGCAGATCGGGCTCTTCCTGCTCCTGATCACCGCGGGCGGAGTCGTTATCGCGGCCGGCTTGGGTCTCGTGGTAGCGCGCGCGGCGCTCACCCCGGTCACGAGGTTGACCGAGACGGCGGAACGCGTGACGGAGACCCGAGACCTCTCGGAGCGGATCGACGTGAGCGGTCGCGACGAGCTCAGCCGTCTGGCGGCGAGCTTCAACACGATGCTGGCTGCTCTCGCGGAATCCACGCGCGCGCAGCGCCAGCTCGTCGCTGACGCGTCCCATGAGCTTCGGACGCCACTTACGAGCGTGCGCACGAACATCGAGGTGCTCGCGAGCGATCGCGCGCTCCCGCCCGATGAGCGGGGCAGGCTCCTGGCCGATGTCGTCGAGCAGCTGAGTGAGATGACGACCCTGATCGCCGAGTTGATCGAGCTTGCTCGCGCCGAGCAGACGACCGCCGAGCCCGAGGACCTCAGGCTCGACGTCCTCGTCGCCGAAGCGGTCGAGCGAGCCCGTCGCAACCGCCCGGGGGTCGCGTACTCGACGGAGCTCGAGGAATCGACCGTGCGCGGTGTGCCCGCGACCATCGAACGCGCAGTCACCAACCTGCTCGACAACGCTGCAAAGTGGAGCCCCCCGGGCGCGACGGTCGAGGTCGCGGTACGGGACGGCCAGCTGGCCGTACGCGATCACGGCCCCGGGATTGCGGACGAGGATCTGCCGTACGTGTTCGACCGGTTCTACCGAGCCCGCTCCGCTCGCGGAATGCCAGGCTCGGGGCTCGGGCTCGCGATCGTGCGCCAGGTTGCGGAGGCACACGGCGGTGAGGTCGTCGCCGAGCCGGCTGAAGGTGGCGGGACACGCATGGTGCTAGACCTGGGCGTTGCCGTCGCCTCCGCGACTTAGAGACTTCTTATCGGCCTCTCACGAGGCTCTCAGGCGATGCTGGTTCGCTGCGGAGCATGTTCTTCATCACATACATGCTCGCGGAGCTTCGTCGTCGAAGCGGCCGCACCGTTCTCACCGCACTCGGGCTCGGGATCGGGGTCGGCCTCGTCGTGACCGTCAATGCTCTTTCGACCGGCCTCGACCGAGCCCAGGCCGAGATTCTCGAGCCGCTCACCGGCGTGGGGACCGACATGTC
>JAERMP010000347.1 GCA_016844515.1 Thermoleophilia bacterium
GGGCACGACGCGCTCCTTCCCGCCCTTCCCGCGCACATGGACGGTCTCGCGCTCGAAGTCCACGTCGGCGAGGTCGAGGCCTACGGCCTCCGCGCTGCGAAGCCCACACGAGTAGAGGAGCTCGAGCAGCGAGCGATTCCGAAGCGCGAGTGGGGAGTCGCCCTCGGCGAGCTCGAGCAGCTCGTCGATCTCGGCCGGCTTCGGCGCGTCTGGGAGCCTCCGCGAGCGACTCGGTGACAGCGACGCGTCGGGCACCGCAGCGGGGCCGAAAGTGAAGCGGATGCAGGAGCGAACGGCGGCGAGGCGGCGCGAGATCGACGTGGGGGCGAGTCGGTTGCGGCCGCTCCCGAGCTCCCCGACCCAGTCCGAGAGGACGCGCGCGTCGACGTCCTCGAGGTTGAGGCTGCGGACGCTAAGCCACGCAGCGAACGCGCGGAGATCCGACCCGTACGCGCGCTGCGTGGCCTCGGAGAGGCCTCCGTGCTCGAGGAAGCGGTCGATCGCGGCAGCAGAGTCCACGGGGCAGGTTTCGGCGCCGGGGGCGGGGAGCCTTCCGCCGCACCCGGGGCTCACCGTGCGGCAGCGGGATCGGGTAGCTCTGCGAGTTCGTCGAGGCTCGGCGCGGCGCGTATCGACGGGCTCAGCGTTCCCCACAGCGCGAGCACGAGGCCGACGGCGGCGAAGACGGCGATCGTCGCACGCTCCGAGACCGAGTTGAGTAACAACCCGGCGATCAGCGGGCCCAAGGGCGCGATGGCGAGCGCGATCGTGCTCCGCACGCTCTCGACCCTGCCGACGAGGCGGTCCGGCGTCATCGCGAGCTGGTAGCCGTTGACGACCGAGTCCGTCGACGGGATCGCGAGAGCGGTGGGAAGGATGCTCGCGGTGAGCACGTAGACGTTCGGCCAGACGAGGAAGAGGCCGCAGCCGACCCACGTCCAGAGCTCGAGCAGCAGGACTCCTCGAACCGGCAGGCGCCGCCGGACGAGCGGCGACAAGAAGGCACCGAGAAGGACGCATGCGCCGAACGCGGAGAGGAGCAAGCCGACTTCGCCGCTCGTCAGCCCCTGCTCCTGTCCGATGACAACGATCGCGAGCAGCACGCCCGGCCCGATGAAGTTCGCGAGTCCGAAGAGGAAGGCAGTCGTGCGCAGGAACGGGTGATCCCAGAGGAAGCGAAACCCCTCGGCGAGCCGCGAGCGCAGGGGCGAGCGGTCGACGTCGCGTTCCTCCTGGAACGGCGTGCGCAGCGCAAGCAGCGCGCACGCCGAGAACACGTACAGCACCGCGTGAACGAGGAACGGGAGGGCACGGGACAGCCCGAACAGCACGCCGCCGAGCGCGGGGCTGGCGACGCTGATCGCGGCCTCCCGGCCGGTGACGACGGCCGCGGCCGCCGGCAGCTGGCCCCTCGGCACCACTGAGCGCAGCGCGCCCGCCTGGGCGGCCGAGAAGACGGCGGCACCGCTCCCCTCGACGAACGCGACGACGGGGATCACCCAGAAGACGACCTCTCCGAGGACGACCAGTACGCCCAGGCCTCCGATCGCAAGGGCTCGCACCGCGTGAGCGCCGATCATGAGCCGCCTGCGATTCCAATGGTCGGCGGCGAGACCTGCCGGCAGCGCGAAGAGCGCCATACCGAGCAGCCGTACGAACGCAACGACGCCGGCTTTCGCAGGGGAGCCGGTAAGCGCGAGCACGAGCAGCGGATAGGCGATCGCGGTCATCTGCGAACCGGCGCTCGACAGCAGCAGCCCGGTCTGGAGCAGGAGGAAGTCGCGGTTTCGGTGTAGTGGAGCCGCGGTCACCGGCCGACGCTATCCGCTACCTGCTGCGCTCGGGCATTTGCCGCGGTTCGGCAACTGCCCTCGAAACGCGCGACGATCACCCGCGCAGGCAGGCTTAGGGTGTGCCCGGCCGCCGCTTCGATTCGTTCGCCTCCGGCGAGGATGCTCCCGAACGGCCGGCTGATCCCGCCGTTCGGCGCGCGAATCTTCGCCGGATCTTCCCGCTTTCCTCCTGCGCGAGGTCCTCGACGTCGCGATTCCCGAGGACAATGTCCGCCTGCTAACCGCGCTCGTCGCCGGGATGATCGCCATCCCGATCATCACCGGTGTCATCGGCGTTTGGCAGACGCTGCTCTCGAACCAGGTCGGCCAGAGCGTGATGCACGACCTGCGCACGAAGGTCTACCGCCACCTCCAGCGACTCTCGCTCGCTTTCTTTACTCGCACGCGCACCGGCGAGGTGCAGAGCCGGATTGCGAACGACATCGGCGGCATCGAGACCGTCGTCACCTCGACTGCGACGTCCGTGCTCGCGAACGTCACGACGGTGATCGCGACCGTCGTCGCGATGGTGCTCCTCGACTGGCGACTTGCCGCGTTCGCGCTAGCGCTTCTGCCGCTCTTCGTCTGGCTCACGAAGCGTGTCGGCGCCCAGCGCAAGAAGGTGACGGCCGAGCGCCAGGCTTCGCTAGCAGACGTCTCGTCGATCGTGCAGGAGTCGCTCTCGGTCTCCGGGATCCTCCTCGGGAAGACCATGGGCCGCACGGACGATCTGGCCGTGCGATTCGAGACCGAGTCCTCGCGCCTGGCCGAGCTCGAGGTGCGCAGCCGCATGACCGGTCGCTGGATGATGGCCGCGATCCAGACGACGTTCGCGGTGATGCCCGCGCTCGTCTACTGGTTTGCAGGTTGGACGATCGCCCAGGGGTCGGAGACGATCACGATCGGAACGCTCGTCGCCTTCACCACGCTGCAGACGAGGCTCTTCTTCCCGATCGGGAGTCTGCTCGGCGT
>JAERMP010000161.1 GCA_016844515.1 Thermoleophilia bacterium
CTGGCAGCTGCTGTAGGGGCGCGGCTCGCCTCGCCCGGACATAGGGGTCGGGGATGCCCGGCCCGATACGCTTCCGCTCCGATGGCCCGCCGCGAGTATCCAACGGTCCTCGAGCTCGTCGGGCACACGCCGATCGTCCGACTCGAGCGCCTCGGGCGAGACGTTCCCGGCGAGCTTCTCGCCAAGCTCGAGTACCTGAACCCGGGCGGATCGGTGAAGGACCGGATCGGGCTCGCGATGATCGAGGCGGCCGAGAAGGACGGCCGGCTCCGTCCGGGCGGCACGATCGTCGAGCCCACGTCGGGCAACACGGGCGTCGGCCTTGCGATTGCCGCAGCGCTCCGCGGGTACCGCTGCATCTTCGTGATGCCCGACAAGATGAGCCAGGAGAAGATCTCCATGCTCCGCGCGTACGGCGCCGATGTGGTGATCACGCCGACCGCGGTCGACCCGCATTCGCCGGAGAGCTACTACTCCGTCTCGGACAGGCTTGCCGAAGAGATCCCCGGCGGCTTCAAGCCCGACCAGTATTCGAACCCCGCGAATCCCGAGGCGCACTACGCGACGACCGGCCCCGAGCTCTGGGAGCAGACGGGCGGCGAGATCGACGCCATCGTCATCTCCGTCGGCACGGGCGGAACGATCACGGGCGTCGGCCGCTACTTTAAGGAGCGCCGGCCCGAAGTGCGGATCGTCGCCGTTGATCCCGAGGGCTCGATCTTCACGGCGGACACAGAGCACCCCGAAGGGCCGTACCTCGTCGAGGGCATCGGCAAGGAGTGCTGGCCCGACACGCTCGATCCCGACGTCGTCGATGAATGGGTGCGCGTGTCCGACCGCGACTCGTTCATCACCGCGCGGCGGCTCGCGCGGGAGGAGGGACTCCTGGTCGGCGGCTCCACGGGCTCGACTGCGTGGGCCGGGGTGCAGGTGGCCAAGAAGCTCGGCCCGGACGCGCGCGTCCTGATGATGTTCCCGGACAGCGGGCGCTCGTATCTCTCGAAGTTCTACGACGACAACTGGATGATCCAGTACGGCTTCCTCGAGCGGACAACGCCGCCGCCGGCCGTCGAGGAAGTGCTCCGCTTCCGGCGCGCTGGCCACGAGGTTCCGGACTTCGTCACCATCGGCTCGCACGAGAAGGTCGGGGCTGCCATCGACGTCATGCGGCGATACGCGATCTCGCAGCTTCCCGTCGTGCGCGGCGAGTCGGTCGACTCTCTCGCCGACGTCGTCGGGTCGTTGCAGGAGCGCGAGCTGCTCGAGCGTGTCTTCCTGAACGCTGACGCGCTGAACGAGGACGTCGCCGTCGTCATGCAGCCGCCGCTTCGCGCTGTCGACGCCGATGCCTCGGTGAACGAGGTCTACCAGGGGCTCTCGGGCGGGAGCGGTGCCGTCGTCGTGGCGAGCGGGGGCCGCCCGACCGGCATCCTCACGCGGTCTGATCTGCTGGAGTTCCTCGCGGCGCGGCGTTCGCAGGTCGAGTCTTCCTAGGGAACTCGGCGCGAATCGCGACGTAGACGGCTGCGATCACGACGAGCGCGCCCGCGAGCGACCACGGGCTGGGACGCTCGCCCAGGAACAGCATCCCGAGCGCGATGGCGACGAGCGGATTCACGTACTGGTGCGTGACGACCAGTGAGATCGGCGCTACGCGCAAGAGCCATGCGTAGGCGGTGAAGCCGACGAGCGAGCCCATGACGACCAGGTAGACCCACGCCAGAACCGAGTCCAGGGCGAACGTTGCACTGTTCAACTCTCCGAACTCGCCAGAAGCGAGTGCCGCGATGGCCAGGAAGACACCTGCGAGCGCCATCTCGTACGCGGTTGCGACGAACGGGTCGCTTGGAAGCGCGAGCCTGCGGGAGAGGAACGACCCCGTCGACCAGAACATGGTCGCGCTGATCATCACGGCGAGGCCGAGTGCGGTAGAGCCCGCGCCGAGCCCCGGCGCGACGACGAGACCGAGGCCGGCAAGACCCGCGAGGGTGCTCAGGCGGGTCGCCCGGGCAGGGCTTTCCCCGGCGGTGAGACGCATGAGGATGATCTGCAGCGGAACCGTGCCCGCGATCATGGCGGCGACGCTCGAGTCGATCCGCGTCTCGGCGACGTGGACGAGACCGACGCCGAGCCCGAGCAGGAGGCCGCCCGCGATTGCGCTGGCGCCGAGCTCACGGCGGCTGATGCGGAGGCTCGTCCCGCGAAACGCAAGGATCACGGCCAGTAGCGCCCCCGCCGTGAGAAAGCGACTCCCCGCTGCGAGAAGCGGAGGCATCGTCTCGACGGCGATCTTGATCCCGAAGTACGTCGACCCCCACACGACGTAGACGACGAGCAGGGCGGCCCAGATGTGTTTGGCGGGAGCAGTCATATGGGAGAGAACGCCGTGGGGCGTACTCCTGTGAGAACGAGGGCGCGCGGGCTCCTACTCCGGTAGAGCCACCTGAGCTACTGATCGTTTCGACCGCTGGGGCTAATCCCAGCGGCGCGAAAGCCGGAACGCCGCGTTGATCAGCCCGACGTGACTGTACGTCTGCGGGAAGTTGCCGCTCTGCTCGAGCGTGTCGGGGAGGATGTCCTCCGAGTAGAGCCCGAGGCCGTTGTGCAGGCCGAGCAGGCGGTCGAAGAGCTCCCGCGCCTCGTCCGTCCGCCCGATGAGCGCGAGCGCCTCGACGAGCCAGAAAGTGCACACCGTGAACGCCGCTCGCGTGTCGCCGAAGTCGTCGGGTGCCGTGTAGCGCCGGAGCAAGCCACCGTCCACCGAGAGCGCGTCGCGGATCGCGTCGACATGGGTCGTCGCCCGCGGGTCGTTGGAACCGAGGTAGCCGAGGTGCACCGCCAACAGGAGCGCTGCGTCAAGCTGCGGCTCGCCTGCGACCTGTGTAAGTGCTCCGATCTCCGCGTTCCAACACTGCGTCTCGAGGAGCTCCGCCGCCCGCTCCTCGACGCGATGTGCGTGCGCGGCGAGATCGGCGGCCCCGAGCGCTTCCGCGACCTCGACCGCCCTTCGCGCTCCCGCCCAGTGCATGAGCACGGAGAAGCTGTGCAGCCTCGTCTTCCCGCGGAACTCCCAGAGGCCTGCGTCCGGCTCGTCGAGGCGCGCGTCGATCTGGTCGACGAGGCCCTGCACCATCTCTTCAGCCGTTCGGGGCGGTATCTCGCCGGTGAAGCGCGTGTCGAGGAAGAGCCGGCTGACCGCGAGCACCATCTCGCCATAGACGTCGTTTTGCACGTGTTCGAAGGCCTGGTTGCCGATCCGCACCGGCCCGTCGCCGTTGTAACCGGAGAGGTGCTCGAGCTCCCTCTCGGCCGCGTGCGAGTCCCCGTTGATCCGATACGCGGGCTGAAGAACGCCGCCGCGCTCTTCGCAGATGTTGCGCAGGTACTCGAGGAAGAGCTCCATCTCCTCGGAGTGGCCGAGCCGCTCGAGCGCGTTCAGCGTGAAGTACGCATCGCGCAGCCAGCAGAAGCGGTAGTCCCACGTGCGCCCTGACCCCGGATACTCCGGCAGGCTCGTCGTCGTCGCGGCGAGGAGCGCCCCCGTGTCTTCGTACTGATGGAGCTTAAGCGCGAGCGCTGAACGGACGACCTCGCGCTGATAGTCGCGCGGGACGCGCGTGCCCTTCACCCAGCGGCGCCAGTAGTCGATCGTGCGCTCGAGGAACCGCTCGGCTGTGTCCTCGAGACCGGCCTCGAGCGGCTGTCCCCAGGTGAGGACGAGGTGCCGGTCTTGCTCGAGCAGGAACGGACGCTCGTCCTCGATGTACGTAAGCGGGACGTTGGACGTCAGCCGCACCGGCGTCGGGAAACCCGTGTACTCGATGTGGTTCGAACCTCTCCAGAACCGCGTCTCGACGAGGCCGTACTCGTACACCGGCTTGCAGCGAACACGGGCACGCGGCTCACCGGAGAGCGGGCGGAGGATTCGCACGAGCATCTGCGGCTTGAAGTAGCGGTCGTAGAGCTGGAAGCGCGGGGCGAAGTCGATGAGCTCGAACTCGCCGCCCGCGCAACGGAAGACTGTGCGCAGGACGTTCGTGTTCTCGATGTATTCCTGCCGCACATCGGTCGTGTCGACGCCCTCGACCACGAACTCGCCACCCTTCTCCCGATCGAGGATCGGGCCGAAGACGAAGCTCGAATCCGGGCGTGGCCAGCAGAGCCACTCGACGGATCCTTCCTTGAGCAGGGCGTTGTACGAGCAGTTGCCGATGATGCCGAGGTTGTTCGCCATTGATGAGAAGCTATTCGCGGACGCGTAGCTTGTACCTACCAACCGGCTCGAAGGAGGCAAGCTGGCACGGCACACCGGACACCACGCCCTCGTCATCGCGAGCAACCGCCTGCCGGTCCGACTCACTGTTACGAACAGCAGCTTCGAGGTGCAGCAAAGCGTGGGTGGGCTCTCGGCGGCGCTCGGGGCGATGCGAGGCGACGCCACCTGGATCGGGTGGCCGGGCGCGGTCGTTCCGCCGGCGCTGCAGAAGCGAGTCAGCCGGCGCCTCGCCAAGGACAACCTCTTTCCCGTGTTTCTGTCCTCGGACGAGGAGGAGGACTTCTACGGCAAGGTCTGCAACGACACCCTCTGGCCACTCTTCCACTACTTCTCGGAGCGCCTCCGGTTTACACCGGAGGCATGGACGCGGTACGTCGAGGTCAACGAGCGCTACGCGGACGTCATCCTCGAGCACTGCGAGCCGGCAGCCCGAGTGTGGATACACGACTTCCACCTGATGCTCGTCCCGGCGATGCTGCGCCGACGCGCGCCGGGCCTCTCGATCGGGTTCTTCCTGCACATCCCGTTCCCGTCATCTGAGATCTACCGCCTGCTTCCTGCACGCGAGCAGCTCCTGCGCGGAGTGCTCGGAGCCGACTACGTCAGCTTCCAGGTCGGCGACTATGCGCGGCACTTCCGCTCCTCGTGCCTGCGGATTCTCGGTGTCGACTCCGAGCCCGATTGGATCGACCTCGACGGTCGGCGCGTCGGGATCGGCGTCGATCCGATCGGAATCGACGTCGCCGGCTTTCGAGAGGTCATCGGCGATCCGGAGACGGCGCGTCTGCTCGCGGATCTCGAGCAACAGTACGAAGGACGCCGCCTCATCCTGGGTGTCGAGCGGCTCGACTACACGAAGGGAATTCCGCAGAAGCTGAACGCCTTCGAGCGCTTTCTCGAGCAGGATCCAGAGCGCGCCCAGACGACGACGATGATCCAGGTGGTCGTACCGTCGCGGCTCGAGAGCCGCGAGTACCGCGACCAGCGGGACGAGATCGAGCTCCTCATCGCTCGGATCAACGGCCGGTTCGCGCGACCCGGCGTTACCCCGGTCGAGTACATGCATCGCGACATCTCCAAGCCCGCGCTCGTCGCGCTCTATCGCCGCGCCGACGTGATGATGATCACCGCCCTTCGCGACGGCATGAATCTCGTGGCGCAGGAGTTCGTCCTTTGCCAGTCAGAA
>JAERMP010000032.1 GCA_016844515.1 Thermoleophilia bacterium
ACGATCCTCGACGGGATTCCGGAGTCGTTCGTCCTCGGCGCATCGCTTCAGGAGGGATCCGGCGTGACGGTGGCGCTCGTCGTCGGAGTGTTCGTCTCGAACATCCCCGAGTCCCTCTCTGCGACCAGCGGCCTGCGCACCGCCGGCTGGACGACGCGTCGCGTATTCGCGATGTGGAGTGCAGTCGTCGCAGCTTCCGTCGTGGCAGCGGCCGCGGGCTGGCTCTTGCTGGGCTTGATGCCGACCGGTGGAGGTGCGTTTGCTCTCGCGTTCGCGGGCGGCGCACTTCTCGTCATGCTCGCCGACACGCTCATGCCGGAGGCCTTCGAGCTCGCCGGCCGCGAGGCAGGGTTGCTCACCGCGCTCGGCTTCGCTTTCGGCTTCGCGCTCTCGTAAGGGCGATCAGACGCGAAGGAGCGGGCGCGTCAGGCACGTCGGCCCGCCGTCGCCCTTCTTCGAGATCTCGTCGCCGCGGTAGACCGACACCTCGACCCCGGCCCGCTCCATCCGCCTACGCGTCTCCGGGTTTCCGTCTAGGGCGAGCGCACGCCTCGGCCCGAGCGCGAGAACGTTCGAGCCCTGCGACTCGAACTCATCGTCCGGGACCTCGACGACCACGACACTGCGTTCGGCGAGAAGGCGGAGCAGCCGGACCGGGGCGAGCCGCGTATAGACGAGCGCCAGGTCGTCGTCGAGCGGCGAGAGAAACGACATGAGGTGCATCACCTCGCCGCTTCCGTTCCAGTGTGGGAGGTCGAAGGAAACAACGTCGACGCCAGGGAACGCCTTCGCCAACGCGAGGACGGCTGCTTCGTTCGTCCGGTACCCGATGCCGACGAGCAGCGTTCGGTCGTCCAGCCAGACCGTGTCGCCACCCTCGGCGATCGACGGCGCGGCGAGCTCGCCCGCGATCGGCACGCCCGCTTTCTCGAGAGTCTCGGCGATCGCTCTCGGCTCACCGCGACGTCCCTCCTTGCCGGGTCGGAGGAGCACCGCTCCGGCCGTCCCGACGAGAACGGGGTCGTAGACGTAGATCGCGTCGGGATTCCCGGGATCGTGGCGCGAGACGACGACCTCGACCCCGGCCTCCTCGAGACGTTCCCGCAGAACCTCGTGCTCGGCCGCGGCGGCAGCGTGGTCCGGTGCCGCTCGCCAGCCGTATTCGCGCCAGTGCGCGACGTCCTGCAGAAGCGGCGGGCGCACGAGGACACGCTTCAACGTCCCGGTCATCGATGCGCTCCCGAACAGTGGCATCACCCGAAGCTACACGGCGTTCGGGGGCGTCCGCCCCTCGAGCAGGACGGCTCGAAGCGCGTCGACGCAGAGCAGTCCCATTGCGAGGCGGGTCTCGCGCGTGGCGCTCGCGATGTGCGGGGTGAGGACGACGTTGTCGAGCTCGAGCAGCTCCTCGGTCACGTGCGGCTCGAACTCGTACACGTCGAGCGCAGCGCCCGCGACCGTACCCGCGCGAAGCGCGGTCACCAGCGCCTGTTCGTCCACCACCTGTCCCCGAGCCGTGTTGACGACGACCGCGGTCGGCTTCATAGCGGCCAGGGCCTGGGCATCGATCAGGTGGTGCGTCTCGGGAGTCAGCGGGCAGTGGAGGCTGACGACGTCCGCGCTTGCGAGCATCGCACGCAGATCGTCGCCGCGCCCGGCGAACGTCGGGCGCGCGCCGTGCGCCTTGGCCAGCTGCGCCACCCTTCGTCCGATTCGCCCCGGACCGACCACGAGCAACTCCTTCCCCTCGAGGCTCTCCCCGACCATGAAGTCAGGTCCCCACTCCCAGTGATCGCGACGGCGGAGTGAGCGATCGCCTTCGCAGATCCGTCGCAGGAGAGCGAGCACGAGGCCGATCGCATGCTCTGCGGTGGCGTTCGTCAGCACGCCCGGAGTGTTGGTGACGACGATCCCGCTGCTGCGCGCCGCTCCGAGGTCGATGTTGTCGATGCCGACTGCGTAGTTCGCGACAATCCGGAGTTGCGGGCCGGCGGCGCGGAGGTACGCGGCGTCGACCCTGACAGCAGGCGTGACGACGATTCCGTCCGCTCCGTCCGGCGTCAAGACGAGCTCGAATGCGCGGTCGAGCTCCTGTTCGACCTCGGCAGGCACACCAGCCGCTTCGTGAACGCGTGGCCGCGGCACGGCGGCTAAGTGCTCCCCGCCGTAAATACGGTCACGCTTCGCGCGGCTGCGAACGCTTCGCATGCCGTCGTCCTCGGTCGGGCCAATATTCTCGATATTGGCCCTCCCTGCGTCCTAGGCCCGCTCGGTTCTCGCCGGCGAATCGCGACTGTATTTACGGCCGGAAGCACTAAGCGTCGAGCAAGCGCGGACGGTGCGACGACGAGTAGACGTCCTTGCGGAGAATCAGGCCGTTCTCGAACGGGAACACGTCGATGCCGTCCCACTCGACGCGGTGACCTTCCCGGTTGGTCGCAGTCGCCGTCCACTCGCTGACGACAAGCCCGTCGCGCGTGTACAGCCGCCGGCCGCTAAACGTGAGATCGGGTGCGTTCTCGAAGATCCTGGAGATGTGCGGCCCGACGTCATCTCCCTCGACCCGCTCACCGGCCGTGTGATTCTCGAAGACCATTCCAGGAGCGTGGAAGGCGAGGATGGCGTCGACGTCGTGATCGTTCCACGCGTTGTTGTACAGCTCGATCGTCTTCTCGAGCGCCGCGGGCGAGTCAAGGACGTTCACGGGCCGAGTATCGCAGTCCTGTCGATGCGCTCGAGACATTGACAAGCATCGATCTATGCTGCTACGGTGAACATCGATGAACGTCGATCTCTCGCGGATGGTCACGCCGACCGCCTGCTGCCGGCCTCTCGACGACGACCTCACGACCGACGACGCGGAGGCGACCGCTGCGCTGTTCAAGGCTCTCGCCGACCCCGCGCGAGTCCGCATCGTGAGCATGCTCGCGCGCAGCTCCGAGCCGGCCTGCGTCTGCGAGCTCACGCCTCCACTCGGGCTCTCGCAGCCGACCGTGAGCCACCACCTGAAGAAGCTCGTCCAGGCCGGCCTGCTCGAACGCGAGCAGCGCGGCGTCTGGGCCTACTACACGCTCGACCGCGCCGCGCTCGACCGCGCGGCGAGCGTCCTCGACCTGAAAGGAGTAACGATATGACGACCGACGTCCACGAGCACGTGCGTGAGCGCTACGCGGAGGCCGCCCTGAGTCTCTCCGAAGGATGTGGCTGCGGATGCGATTGCGAGAGCATCGGCTGCTGCGGCGAAGAAGAGACGACGCTCTTCGGTCAGGGTCTCTACGCGGCCAACGACCGCGCAGGCCTCCCCGAGAGTGCAGCCGCCGCAAGCCTCGGTTGCGGGAACCCGGTCGCGGTCGCAGAGATGCACCAGGGCGAGACCATCCTCGATCTCGGCTCGGGCGGGGGCATCGACGTTCTCCTCTCGGCCCGGCGCGTCGGGCCCACGGGCACGGTCTATGGGCTCGACATGACCGACGAGATGCTCGCTCTCGCGCGGCGCAACGCTCGCGAGGCGGGCGTGACGAACGTCCACTTCCTCAAGGGGCTGATCGAGGCGATTCCCCTCCCGGCCGCGAGCGTGGATGTCGTGATCTCGAACTGCGTCGTCAACCTCTCGCCCGAGAAGCCCAAGGTGCTTGCGGAGATCGTGCGCGTGCTCCGCCCCGGCGGGCGTGTCGGGATCTCGGACATCGTCGCCGAGGACCGACTGTCACGCGCTGACCGTGCCGAACGCGGAAGCCATGTCGGCTGCATCGCGGGCGCGCTCTCCGAGAGCGAGTACCGGGAGGGACTCGAGGCTGTGGGCCTCGCCAACGTCGAGGTCGAGTTCACGCACCGAGTCGCGGACGGGATGCACGGCGCGATCATTCGCGCAGTGAAGCCCGCGTAGGTCGTCAGGCGAGAAGCGCTCGGTTCGCACCAAGCGCCTCGAGGATGCGGTCGACGTCCTCCTCGACGTTGTAGAGGTGCAGCGAGACGCGGAGGTTCGCGTCGCGTGTTGAGGTAACGATCCGCTGCTCGGCGAGTGCAGCGACGAGAGCGTTCGGATCCGTCGAGACGACGCAGATCAGCGGGCCGTACTCCCCTGCCCCGTGCGGTGTAGCAACGGTCGCGCCGAGCTCGTCGAGACCGACGAGCAGGCGCTCGGCAAGGCCGCGGATGTGCACCTCGATCGCTGGCACTCCGACCCCGGCGATGAGCTCCATCCCGGCCGTCCCCGGATAGAGCGACGGAACGGGCGGGGTCCCGCTGTCGAAGCGCCTGGCGGTCGCGTGCGGTGAGTAGTCGGCGATGGACATGGCGAAGATGTCCTCGTCGGCGAACCAGCCGGTCTGTGTCGGAAGCAGCGACTCGAGCAGCGAGCCGCGCAGCCACATGAACCCGAGACCGGCCGAGCCGAGGAGGTACTTGACGGTGCCGCCCGTGACGACGTCCGCGCCGAGCGTGCGGACGTCGAGCTCGAGTGCACCGACGCCCTGGTAGCTGTCGGCGAGCACGAGTGCGCCGCTTGCGTGGCCTATCTCGGCGATCGAAGTGACGTCGTGCCTGTGGCCCGTGCGGAAGGAGACGGCAGTGCAGCAAACAAGCGCCGTGCGCTCGTCCACCGCTTCGGCGAAGCGCTCCGGGGGAATCGAGCCGTCGGGCTCGGGCGTGACGTGAACGACCTCGGCACCACGGAGTGCCTGCGCGTGTGCGATCTGCCCGACGGTCGGGAACTCGTATTCGCTGATCACGATGCGGTTTCGCTCGCCGCTGAAGTCGAGCGCCGAGACGAGAGCGCTGACCCCCTGCGAGACGGACGTGGTGACGGCGACCTCGTCGGTGGGCGCGTGGATCAACCCGGCGAAGCCCGCGCGAGCGGCCTCGTTGCGCTCGACCCAGAACTCCCACTCGGCACCGTTCTCGTCCCAGCCGGCCAACCAGTCCTCCGCCGCGGCCCGGACGCGCAGCGAGAGCGCCCCCTGCGAGCACGAATTGAGATACGTCGTGTGCTCGAAGATCGGAAATTCGGCGCGCGCCGACTTCCCCGGGGTCAGACCCGGGGTCTGACCCCGGGTCATGTCCGTTGCAGACCCCACCGAGTGCGGCACGGGGGCCTCCGATCGCTCCTGGGCCGACATCGAGCGGAGCTTACTCTCGGCCGCCGGCTTCGCTAGCGTCGTCGCCGTGCGCGTCGGCGTCCGTCTCGTCCAGTACCTCGGCTCGCCTCGAGAGGTCGTGTCTCTTGCGGTCGCCGCAGAGGAGGCCGGTGTCGACGAGGTCTGGGTTCCTCACGACCCGTTCATGAGCCACGCTTGGACGATCTCGACGGCGATCGCCGAGGCGACCGACCGGGTCGTCGTCGGTTCGCTCGGAACGAATCCCTACACCACCGACCCGTCGGAGATCGCAGCCCAGGTCGCCACGCTCGACCTCCTCTCGGACGGGCGGGCCGCACTCGGGCTCGGCTTGCACACCACGTCGATGGTGGAGTGGCTCGGTCTTGACGCCTCCGACGTCGTGCCTCGCACCCGCGCCGCGGCAGCGATCGTGCGCGCGCTGCTGCGTGGTGAGACGGTTCGAGGCGATGGGCCATACCGCTGGGGCCCCGAGTGTGCGCTGCGCTTCGCCCCGCTCCGCGCGGAGGTCCCTATCCACATTGCAGGGTTCGGAACGGATCTCCTGCGCCTGGCCGGCGAGATCGGCGACGGAGCAATGCCGATGGCGACACCACCGGAGTCGGTCGCAGCGCTCGCAGACGATGTCCGCGAGGGAGCACGAGGCGCGGGGCGCGATCCGGGCGACCTGGAGATCGTCGCGTGCGCGTGGCTCTCGCTCTCAGGGGACGGTCGCGGCACAGAAGAGCCGCTCCGGCCCATGATCGCGACGTTCGGCCCGTACCTCGAGGAGCGTGCCCTGTCCTCGATCGGGCTCTCCCGCTCCGACTTCGCCCCGCTCCGCCAGCTCGTCGAGAGCGGGCAACTGGAGGCTGCGGCGGCCGCGGTGACCCCTCCGATGCTCCGCCTGGGCCTCGCCGGTACACCAATGGAAGTCTCGGAGCGAATCGCAGCGTTGGCGGATTCGGGGGTCACCCAGATCAGCCTCGGCGGCCCGCTCGGGCCGGACCCGAGAGAGGCGATACGGCTCCTCGGCGAGCTTGTAATTCCTGCGCTGCGTTAGCTACCGGCCAAGGTACGCCTTGCGCAGGTCCTCGTTCTGGAGGAGCTCAGAGGCTTTCCCCTCGAGCACGATCCGACCCGTCGAGAGGACGTAGCCCCGATCGGCGATGGACAACGAGACGTTCGCGTTCTGCTCGACGATGAGCATGGCAACGCCGGACCGGTGGACCTCCTGGATGATCTCGAAGCTCCTCTCAACGAGGATCGGCGCGAGCCCCATCGACGGCTCGTCCATCAGGAGCAGTCTCGGCTTCGACATCAGCGCGCGGCCCATGGCCACCATCTGCTGCTCACCGCCCGACAGCGTGCCCGCGAGCTGGCTTCGACGCTCGTACAGGAGCGGAAAGAGCGCATAGACCCGCTCGAACTCCTCCTTCAGATCGGCTTTTGGACGCAGATACGAGCCCATCTCGAGGTTCTCGACCACGGTCATCGGCCCGAACAGCCGCCTGTTCTCGGGGACGATGGCCAGACCGCGCTTGATCCGCTGCGACGTGGACACGTTCGTGATGTCGGCACCCGCGAATGACACCTTCCCCGTCCGTGGGCGAACGAGACCAAGGATCGTCTTCAGCGTCGTCGACTTTCCCGACGCGTTCCCGCCCAGGAGGCAGACGAGCTCTCCCTCGCCGACGGTCAGGTTGGAGTCCTGAAGGATGTGGATCAGCCCGTAGTACGTATTGACACCTTCGAGCTCGAGCAGGGGCGCAACGGCGTTCACTTGCGCTCCGTCGCACCGCTTCCGAGATAGGCCTCGACGACACGGGGGTTCGTCGCGACCTCCTCGAACGTGCCCTCGGCGATCTTCAGGCCGTGGTCGAGCGCGACGACCCGATCCGAGATGCCCTCGACGACGTGCATGTCGTGCTCGATGACGAGGATCGTGAAACCCCCCTCGTCACGAAGCTTCGAGATCAGCTCGGTGATCTCGTGGGTCTCCTTCGGGTTCATGCCCGCTGCGGGCTCGTCGAGAAGCAAGAGCCGCGGGTTCGTGGCTGTGGCGCGAGCGATCTCGAGCCGCCGCCGATTCGCGTACGAGAGGCTGTACGCGGGCTGGTCCCAGCGGTATCCCATCAGCCGGTCACCGAAGAAGGCCAACCGCTTCTCGGCCTGATCGCGGATCTCGCGCTCCTCGCGGCGCATTCCCGGCGTGCGCAGAATCGAGCGGAACACGCCGGCTTTCGTATGGCCGTAGGCGGCAGCCATGACGTTCTCCCGCACGGACATGTTCAGGAAGAGCCGTAGCGTCTGGAACGTCCGCGCGATCCCGCGCTGCGTAATGCGGTGCGGACTGAGTCCCTTGATCGACTCGCCCTCGAAGAGGATGTCACCGTCGGTGGGCTCGTAGACACCCGTGACGAGGTTGAAGAGCGTCGTCTTCCCGGCGCCGTTCGGCCCGATGGCGCTGACGATTTCCCCCTCGTTGACATGCAAATCGAGGTTGTCGACGCACCTGAGGCCGCCGAATGCCATCGAGACGCCCTTGAGCTCGAGCAGCGCCGCGGCCATCACACGATCTCCACTCGGCGTTCGCCGAGGAGTCCGGATGGCCTGGCGACCATCACGCCTACCAGCATCGCGCCGAGGAGGACGAACCGCGTTACGTCCGGCTGCGGCGACATGACGTTCTCCCAAACGAAGGCCGCGAGATAGAGCGTCGGGACGAGCGCGATCCAGCGCCAGACACCCTTGAGCGTCGTCGAAACGAGGACGAGCGCAACGAGCGCGATGTACGCAAGGGTCTTCGCGTCGCCGGGATTCACGGGGAGCGCAACCCACGAGTCGAGGAAGCGCGTGACCGCGTCCGAGTCGGGTGGCGCGCCCGCAGTCCACGACTCGTCGATCGCGCCCGCGACGGCGTGGACGACGAACCCGAACACCACCGTGACAGCGAGGACGCCGGCGACCATCCACCGCGGGCGGACGAGGAGCAGGAGCGAGAGGACGATCGCGATGTAGAACACCCATCCTGACAAATCGGGATCGCGCAAAGCCTCGAGGAAGACCCAGACGACGACGGCTCCGAGCACGGCTCCGGTCTGACTCCCCACCCCGCCGAGGATCAGCATCGCGTAGACGGTGATGAGCAAGGTGAGAGAGAAGGTCTCCGGGAAGACACCGACCTTCAGCGACGCGAAGAGCGAGCCAGTGAGCGCGGCGACCGCGGCACCGAACGCGAACGCAAGTAGCTTGAGCCAGTCGGTCGGCATTCCCATGAGTTCCGCCGCGAGCGTGTCCTCCCTGAGCGCGCGCCAGGCTCGCCCGATGCGCGAGTGGTTCACGAGATACAGCGCGCTGAAGACGATGAGGAAGACGCCGAGTGCGACGTAGATGTAGTTCGAGTTGAAGATCCCCTGCTTCGAGACCACGATCTCGATGCCGAAGAGGTCGAACGGGTCGATGTTCGCTATCCCGTTCACTCCCCCGGTGAGATCGATGCCGAAGAGGTCGTGTCCGTTCGTGACGATGCTGATGAAGATCTGGTAGACGAACAGCGTCACGATCGCGAGGTAGTCGCCCGAGAGCCGCCACGACGGCAGCCCGACGAGAAGTCCGAAGAGCGCGCCGAGCACCACGCAGATGACCATGACGACCGGTGATGACAGGTGGAGGTCGAACTTGTCCGAGCTCAGGATCGCGTACGTGTAGGCGCCGATCCCAAAGAACGCGATGTAACCGAGGTCGAGGAGGCCACCCCAGCCCACGACGACGTTCAGGCCGATCGCGAGCAGGCAGAAGATCAGCGTGTCGAAGACGACCACATTGATGTAGCCGTCGTCCGTGATGAGCGGTATGAGCGCGACGCCGACGACGAACGCGAGGAGTCGCGCCCATCCCGGGACTCGGTCGGCGAGGCGGGCGAGGCGGTGACGCTCGATGTTCTCGCTCGAGCGCGCGACCCACTCGTCCTTACCGATGCGCGGGCCCTCGGTCACTCGCTCATACCTTCTTGATATCGGGCCGTCCGAGAATGCCCTGTGGTCGCACGAGCATGAACACGATCAGCAGCGAGAAGATGACGAGGTTCGAGAGACCGACCGGGATCCCGATCCAGTCGGTGACGTAGGTCACGGTAAGCGCTTCAACCGTTCCGAGGAGGAAGCCGCCGAGCATCGCGCCTGGAATCGAGCCGATACCCCCGATGACCGCAGCCGTGAATGCGAACAGGCCCGGCGTGAATCCCATCTGCGGGAAGACGTCGGTTCGGAGTGCGAAGAGCACTCCCGCGGCTCCCGCGAGCGCGCCCGAGAGCACGAAGGCGAACATGATCACGCGGTCGATGTCGATGCCCATCATCGCGGCCGCGTCCCGGTCGATCGACGTGGCTCGCATCGCCTTGCCGATGCGGGTCCGATCGACGAGGTACCAGAGCACGATCATGAGCACGACGGCGGCCACGATCCCGATGACGCGTAGCCACGAGATCGTGAACGACCCGATTGTGATCGCCGGCTCGTACAGCTTGCCGCCGGCCATGTTGAACGTGTCGTAGGTGCGGTGGTTCGAGCCGAAGAGCAGCTGGACGCTGTACGACAGGAAGAACGAGACGCCGAGCGCGCTGATGAGGGGCGCGATCCTCGGCGCGTCGCGGAGCGGCCGGTAGGCGAAGCGCTCGATCACGACGCCGAGCACGGCGCACGCAGCCATCGCTGCGACCACCATCAGGAGGAGCACGAGCCAGATCGAGATCGACGGGTCGACGGCACCACCGAACACCGTGAGAACTCCGAACCCGACATACGCGCCGACCATGAAGACGTCCCCGTGCGCGAAGTTCAGGAGCTTCAAGATCCCATAGACCATCGTGTACCCGAGAGCGATCAGCGCATACGTGCTCCCGAGCGTCGCCGAGTTGACGATGGTCTGGAAGAGCTTGTCGTAGTCCACAGCAGTGGCGGGAGCCTACTTCGTGATTCGTGCTGCGACTAATGGGAATCGAACAGGGAAGAGAGCGTGGCCCCGGCCGAAGCCGGGGCCACGCACCGGAGCTAGAGCCTGCCGAGCTGCTTCAGCGAGCCGTCCGACTGAACCTGGAACAGCCAGAACCCGCCGTTCAGCGGATCGTTCGTCTTCGACGAGAAGCGGAACGTCCCGCCCAGGACCCAGTTCGGGATGGCGCCGGCCTTCATCTTGCGCTTGATGTTGATGCGCTCGATGGAGGACTTCCCGGCACATGCCCGCTTTGCGGCGTACAGGATCGCCTGCACGGCGCCGTAGGTCGGAGGGCCGAACACGTCGGGCTGCCTGGTCGGATTCGCCTTCTTCCAGGCATCGAGGGTCGCCTTGCCACCGGGGACAGAGCTGATCTCGGGGGCGAAGTTGGACACGTACGAGCCCGGCACCTTGAAAGCCGGATCGACCGTGCCGTCACCGCCGAACACGACCGCACGCTTGCCCTGCTCCTTCAGCAGCACCGCGATCTGGTTCGCGTTCGCGGCGACCTGGAACGGCGTGAACACGACGTCCGTGTCGCCCGGGATCCGCGTCACGAAGCTCGAGAAGTCGGTCGTCGAGTTCGTGACCGACTGCCGCTGCACCGTGACGTTCTTGCGCTCCATATACCGCTGGACCGTGTTGGCAAGACCGACCGAGTACGGCTCCTGAGCGTCGAAGACCGTCACCTTGTCGGCGTTCAACTTGTCGACCGCGTACTTCGCCTGGCCCGTTCCCTGCACCGAGTCGTCCGCGACGACGCGGTAGAAGAACCCGGTCGCCGTCGGCGACGCGCCCTTCGTCAACGCAGAAGCGGTGGCCGACGGCGTTACGTGCACGACACTCGCCTGTGCAAGCGTTGCGCTGGTCGCCGATACACCACCCGACGTCGCAGGTCCAACTGCCGCGAGGACGCTCTTGTTGCCGACCAGCCTCTGCGCAGCCGTCAGCGCGACTGCCGGGTCGAGAGTTGTGTCGTACTCGATGATCTTCGCCTTGAGCCCGAGCTTGGCGCCGACCTGCTGTGCGGCCAGTTTGGCCCAGCTCGACTGAGACGCTCCGAGGAACGAGGCCGGACCCGTGAGCACCGTCAAGATGCCGATGTTGATCGTGCCGTTGCAGCTGACTGCTGCCGCTTCTGTTCGCTCGACTGCCTGAGTATCTGCTCCTGCAGACGCGGCGAGCGATGCCGCCACGAGCACCGCGAGTGCCGCGGCCGTTAGAGCTCGTCTCTTCATTCCATTACCCTCCTGCTCCGCATTTCATTGCCTCCTTGACCCGCCTTGGTGGTCTCACGTTGAGACGCGACACCGACCCCGTTGTTGGACGGGGGAAGCGGACACTGTCGCAGCGCTCCTCTCTCCTGTCAACGCGCGGTACACACTCGTTCGCACCAGCCTTCACTCGTACACATCGGGAACGCGCCGGAGCGTCCGCCACTGGACGGGGTCGTGCCCGTACACGAGCAGCGCCTTCTCCTCACGCGCGATCAGGCGCAACCGCTCGACGCTCGCGCGCGCAGCCCGCTGATCGGAAGCGCCACCGTTGACACCGGTCGCGAGCTCGGACTCCCGCGAGATAGCGTCACCCGCGAGCAGTACTGGACCGGTCTCGCGGAGCCGGACGAGAAGGGACATGTGCCCTGGCGAGTGACCCGGCGTTGCGAGAAGGGTCACGCCCTGAACCAGATCCTCGTCGCCCTCGACGAGCCGGTAGCGAAAGTCGGCCGGCCAGCGCTCGGGTCGCACATCGCCGAAGTAGCGCGGCGGACCGTCATCGCGCTCGACACGGGAGACCACGATCGTCGCCTGGGGAAAGTCGCACAGCCCGCCAATGTGGTCGATGTCCCCGTGGGTGATGACGAGATCCGTCACGTCCTCGGGTCGGAGCCCGGCAAGGTCCAGCTGCGCCGAGGGCAGGTTCTCGGGCGCGAGCGAGACGACCCGGCCAAACGTGTCCAGCCCGTCGCGGCGGCCCGCGCCCTCCGGGTCGTCGAGGTAGACCCGAGGAAAGCCTGTATCCACCAGAACGACCCGATCGCGGGCGAGGACGACGTAGCCGACGATCGGGATCCGCCTTCCGTCGTCGGCCACCTCGAACGTGCCGTAGTCGAGGATCCCGAGCCGATCCGCAAAGGCTGTCATCCGGCGACCGACTCCGAGTCCACGCCTGGCATCATCCCGCACCCCTGCCGAGTCGCTGGACAGGCTCGGGCGGAACCGTCAGGGTCCAGACGTGGCGCGAGTCGTTGACGCGGAAGGAGCGCACCTGGCAGCGATCCTGCGCGCCGCCGACTTCCACGGCCGGCGCGTGCTCGAGGTCGGGGGCGGCGAGGGTCGGCTGACGTGCGGAATCGCGCCACTTGCCGCCTCAGTGCTCGCGTTCGACCCGAGCTCCGAGGATGTCGCCAGCGCACGCGCGAATTGCCCCTCGGAGCTCCGCGAGAAAGTGCGATTCGAGGTAGCAAGTGCGGAAGAGATCGAGGTCGAGCCGCAGAGCGTCGATCTCGTCTTCTTCTCCTGGTCACTCTGATGAATGGAGCCCGAGGGCGTCGTGGACGTCCTGCGTCGACTCCTAGCGGCTCTCGTCCCCGGCGGGGTCGTCGTCGACCTCACGATGGCGCCGCCTGACGAGATCGTCGAGTCTGACGGAGAGATCCTCGGTCATCTCGACGGCAGTGTCTTCTTCCCCCGTGCGCTCGCGGCCGGCGCGGGGCTCGATGGGCTCGCCACCGAGGGGCTCCTCAGGCTCGAGAGAGAGGAGCCGGTGACGGTCATCGTGCGCTACCCGACGGGGAACGACGCGCTCGAGGACTTCGCGGAGAGAACGTACACCCGTATTCCGGCGGCTCTTGCCCGCCGGCTCGAGACCGTCTCGACCGAGTGTCTGCTGTACTCGAACTGCCTCGTGCGTACGTTCAG
>JAERMP010000162.1 GCA_016844515.1 Thermoleophilia bacterium
CCATGCCTGGCACGTGATCGAGCGTTCCGGCGGTGATGGCGTGCACGACTTCCTGCTCATTCGTCTCCGAGGTCTCGAGCGTCGCCACTCGCTGCCCGAGACGAAGCACCGTGATCCGGTCCGCCGCCTCGAAGACGTCGTGCAGGTTGTGCGAGATGATCACCACCCCGAGGTCTTTCTCGGCCAGACGGCGGACGAGGTCCAGCACCTGCCGTGTTTGGGCGACGCCGAGGGCAGCGGTGGGCTCGTCCAGAATCACGAGCTTGGAGTCCCACATCACCGACTTCGCGACCGCAACGGCCTGTCGCTGTCCTCCCGACAGGCCGGCAACACGTTGGCGAACTGACTTGAGCGTCGTGACGGACAGGCTGTCCAGCGCCTCACGCGAGGCCCGCTCCATGCTCGATTCGTCGAGAACGACTCTGTTGCGAGTGCGTTCGCGGCCCAGGAACATGTTGGCCACGACATCGAGGTTGTCCGCGAGCGCGAGGTCCTGATACACGACCTCGATGCCGAGCTGGGCGGCGTCACGCGGGCCGTGGATGTCGACGGTCTTGCCCTCGAAGCGAACCTCCCCTTCGTCGAAGGGGTGGATCCCGACGATGCTTTTGATCAGGGTTGACTTGCCGGCCCCGTTGTCGCCCACGAGTGCCATGACCTCGCCCCGGCGGACCTCGAAGTCGACCTGGTACAGGGCCTGGACGGCACCGAAGGCTCTCGAGACGCCCCGGCACTCGAGGATCGGGGCGTCAGAGCTGCCCGCCGTCTCCTCGAGGAGCGGGGCGGGGACGCCCAGTGCGCCCCCGCCTTGCCCGCTTTCGTTGGTCAGCTGTTTTCCTTGCAGAAGTCCGTCTCGGCAGTGTCGCCGGTGCAGACTTCCTCGACGGTGCGGAACCCATCTGCGATCACGGTGTCCGCGATGTTGTCGACGGTCACTCCGGTCGGTGTGAGCGCGAGGTAAGGCACCCCGGTCCCCGCCTCGGCCGGCTTGCCGTCTGCGGCGTTGATGCCGATCGTCGCGTACTCGAAGTCGGACGTGACGGTCGACGGGTCCTCGCCGGCGCAAAGTGCCAGCGCAGCCTTGGCCGCGATATCGGCCTCGGCCTGAATCGGCTTGTAGACGGTCATCGTCTGGTTGCCGAGCAGGATGTTCTGAATCCCGGTCGCCGACGCGTCCTGGCCACTCAACGGAACGGGCCCGATACCAGCGCCCTCGAGGGCGTTGATGGCCTGCTGAGCGAGGTTGTCGTTGGCCGCGAACACGGCGTCGACCTTGTTGCCAGCGTCGGTCAGGACCTGCTCCATGATCGTCTGGCCCTCACCGTTGGCGCCCCACCCGGGGACGAGGTTGTCCGCTACGAGCGCCCAGCTGCCGTCGTCGACGTGCTTCTGAACGGTAGCGGCGTAGCCATCCTTGAAGAGGAACGCGTTGTTGTCCTCCTCGCCGCCGTTCAACTGGACGACCTGCGGGGTGTCGACGCCCAGGCCGTCGATGACCGGCTCGAGCACCTCGGCCATCGTCGCACCGACCGCAACGTTGTCGAAGCTCACATAGGCGGCTCCACCCGAGCTGCCGGTGTTGAACCGGTCGTACTCGATGACCTGGACGCCTGCCTCCTTGGCCTGGTCGATGATCGCGGCGCCCGAGCCCGTGTCGAGGCTGGTCAGAACGATCACCTTCGCGCCGTCGTTGATTGCCTGCTCGGCCTGAGACTGCTGCGTCGTCGCCTCACCCTCGGCGTTGACGACTGTGTGCTCGACGCCGGCGTCCGTGAACGCCTGTTCGAAGTAGCGGCGGTCGTCGCTCTCCCACCGAGGCGAGCTTGCGGTATCGGGAAGGAGAACCCAGATGCTTCCGTCGCACGATCCTGCTGCTGTGGTATCGGTCCCGCTTCCTTCGTCATCGCCGCCGCCACACCCGGCTGCGACGAGGGCTAGTGCCGCGACGACCGCGACTACAAGAAACCACAGGGGGTTTCGCTTCTTGCGTCCGAAGCGATGACGTACCATACAAACCTCTCCTTCTCTCGAGTGCATACGCACGTGCCTCGATCGGACGAACGAAACCCTCCTACAGCACCTCATGGGTCGCCGCTCGATCAACCACAGGGCGACAATAGTCGAGTCGCGGAGCAAAGGGCAAGGTAGGTGTCGCTGACGGCGCGGCGGGAAGCGCCTCTGGCCACCCCGCTGGCCTTCCACTAGCCGACACCGAGCTTCGGAACAAAGGGGTTCAGAGCGTGCGATAGCTGATCCGCTCGCGCCGTCCGCTCTCGCTCGAGCGAACGACGGCGTCGCAGACCTCGGCCGCGCGGTAGCCGTCCTCGAAGGTCGCACCATGGGGGCCGACGTCGGTGTCGCCCGCGATCGCCGCCAGGAAGTGATGGAGCTCGTGAACGAACGTGTCCCCCCAACCGATGATGTGACCGGGTGGCCACCAGTGCTCCCAGAACGGATGGTCCGCCTCCGAGACCAGGACCTTCTTGAAGCCGCGCGCCCGGTCCCCGTCCGCGCGAAAGACCTGGAGCTCGTTGAGGCGTTCCATGTCGAAGCAGAGGGATCCCTTGGTGCCGTTGATCTCCCACTGGAACGCATTTCTCCGACCGAGCGCGAGTCGGGTCGCCTCGATCGTGCCGACCGCACCGTGCTCGAACTCGACGGTCGCCTCGACGGCGTCGTCCACCTCGCGGCCGGGGATGAACGTACGCAGAAAGCCTCCAACTGTGTCGATCTCACCGACGAGGTAGCGAGCGAGGTCGATCACATGCGCCGCGAGATCGCCGAGGGCGCCCGAGCCGGCGGCCTCGCGGTCGAAGCGCCAGATCTCCGCAGTCGTGTCTCCCCAGTCCTGGAGGTAGCGGCCGCGAAAGTGACGCAGCTCCCCGAGCTCACCTGCCTCGATCATCTCTCGCGCCAGGCGGACAGCCGGGACGAAGCGGTAGTTGAACGCACACATGTGTTTCACGCCCGTAGCGGCGACGCGACGCCAGATCTCGTAGCTCTCTTCTGCGTCACGTCCGAGCGGCTTCTCGCACACGACGTGCTTGCCGGCTTCGGCGGCGGCGATCGTCGGAGCGGCGTGGACGTCGTTCGGACCCAGGTTGTCGACGAGCCCGATCTCCGGGTCCGCGACGAGCTCTTGCCACTGCGTCGTCCAGCGCTCGTAGCCGTATCGGTTCGCGGCCTCGGCGACCGCCGCTTCGTTTCGGCCGGCGATCGCCACGAGTCGCGGCTTGAGCGGCGGGGGCCACGTCATGTAGTCGATCTTGCGGAAGGCATTGGAATGCGCCTTGCCCATGAACGCATAGCCGAGCATGCCCACGCCGATCTCGCGAATACCGTCCGAGCTCATGCGCCCTCCAAGCCTCTAACCGTCGGATCGAGCTGGTGCGTGATACTAGGCCACTGGAAATCGCACGGCCGAACGCTCGACGCAGGAGGGGCACGGCATGAAGACGTCGCTCGGAATCTGGGCCCTCGGGCCGATGGTCACCCGCTTCGTGCCTGGCGGTTACCAGCCGCACAGGGCGAATGAGACAACCGCCGAGCGCGTACGGCGTGCCGTCGAAGGGCTCGGCGACCTGATCGACGGCTACGAGTTCCACTACCCGCAGGAGCTGAATGCCGAGAACCTCGACGACGTGCGGGGTGCGCTCGGCGAGCACGACATCTACTGCATGGCGACGGGGCTCCATCTCGATCCCCGGTTCGGCAAGGGCGGCCTCGTCTCACCCGACCCGGCCACGCGCAACGAAGCCGTGAAGCGCACGCTCGACGCGATCGACTTCTCCGGAGAGGTCGGCGCCCATTTCATCATCTGGCCAGGGGTCGAGGGTTACAACTACCCGTTCCAGACGCCGTACGCCGAGTCCTGGGCATGGCTCGTGGACGGAATCGGGCAAGCGGCGCAGCGCTGCCGAGACCACGGGATCCTGCTCTTCCTCGAGCACAAGAACTCCGAGCCGGCGATGAAGATCCTCATGCGGAACATCGGGATGACGCTGCACGTGATCCACTCACTCCGTGCCCAGGGCCTCGAAAACGTCAAGGTCAACATGGACTGGCAGCACTTGATCATGAACGGCGAGAACCTCGGCGAGTACGCCGCGCTGCTGGCCGCGGAGGGCGTGCTCGGGCACCAGCATGCGAACTCGGGCTGGGGCACGTTCGACGACGACAACATGGTCGGCGCTACTGCGTTCATGGAGACGCTCGAGCTGGCCGTCGAGTTGCGCCGGGCCGGCTATGGCAAGAACGGCGAGAGGCTCGGCTTCGACCTGTACCCCTACACGGAGGACGCGGTCGCGGCCGTGAAGCGAAGCGTCCTGCACTGGCGGTTCATCGACTCCGTCGCCGCGAGGATCGACGACGCAGCGCTGCGTGACGCACAGATGCGCAAGGACGCGGTGCGGGCGTACGAGCTCGTCTACACCGCGCTCGGCGCCCCGGCCTGATTCGCCGTTGTTCGAGGCCGCGGCATGACGGTGCTCGTCGGGCTCGACGTCGGAACGACGGGCGTGAAGGCGATTGCCATCTCTCCGGACGGAGCGGTGCTCGCTCGCGCCGAGCGCAGCTACGCCCTGTCGACCCCACAGCCTGGGTGGTCCGAGCAGGACCCTGAGGACTGGTGGCAGGCGGCGGAGGCGGCGATCACGGAGATCTCCGCCGGACGAGACATCGCCGGGATCGGGCTCTCGGGGCAGATGCACGGTCTCGTCGCGCTCGACAGCGCCGATCGGGTCATCCGTCCGGCCATCCTCTGGAACGACCAGCGCACGGGGGCCCAGTGCGCAACGATCGAGCGCACGGTGGGGCTCAACAGGCTGATCGAGCTCACGGGCAATCGCGCCCTCCCCGGCTTCACGGCGCCGAAGCTGGTGTGGCTCCGAGAGCACGAGCCGCACACGTATGCGCGGGTGGCACGGATCTGTCTACCCAAGGACTATGTGCGGCTACGGCTGACCGGCTCGTGGACGACCGACGTAGCCGACGCCTCGGGAACCCTGCTCCTCGACGTCGCGGAGCGCCGCTGGAGCGAAGCCGTTCTCGACGCACTCGAGATTCCGTCCGGTTGGCTGCCGCCCGTCATCGAGTCGCCCTCCGTGTCGGGGACCACGAGCACCGGCGTGCCCGTCGCGGCCGGAGCGGGCGACTGTGCAGCCGCCGCACTCGGCGTCGGCGTCGAGCGCCCAGGGCCCGTCTCCGTCGTGCTCGGCACCTCGGGTGTCGTCTTCGCCGCGTTGCCGGCGTACCGTCCCGACGAGCGTGCCCGTCTGCACGTCTTCTGTCACGCGGCGCCCGGCGCCTGGCACGCCATGGGAGTGATGCTCTCGGCGGCGGGCTCGCTGCAGTGGCTCCGCGACGTCATCGCTCCCGAGCTCACCTTCGACGCACTGGTCGCCGAGGCCGAGCGATGGGACCCCGGC
>JAERMP010000163.1 GCA_016844515.1 Thermoleophilia bacterium
CCGAGCCCCTGCTGGTCGCGGATCGCGACGCAGCGATTCGTCCGCCCACTGCGGCAATGGATGCACTCGCCGCACTCGGGCGCGAAGAGCGTCACGACGTGGTCGCCGGGCGTCAGCGAGGTGACGTCGTTTCCCAGCCGCTCGACGACCCCCGCTCCTTCGTGTCCGAGCACGCAGGGCGCATAGCCGCTCGGATCCGCACCGGATGCCGTGTAGAGATCGGTGTGGCAGACGCCGCAGGCGACGAGTCGAACGAGAGCTTCGCCCGCCTCGGGCTCTGCAAGGTCGATGTCCTGGACGACGAGCGGCTGCCCGAACTCCTCGAGCACGGCGGCGCGAATCTTCATCTGGCTCCTTCCGGTGGTCTGAGACGCCGATTATCTCCGGCGCCGACGGAAGGGCGCGTCTCGTACGCAGCGGGGAGGCGCCGTCGGTCGACGCCTCCCCCTTGACTCGTCGAGCGTGCTACGGAGCCAACGGCCAGCCGAGAACGTTCTGCACGTTCCAGGTCTGCTGATTCGCCGGGCTTGCCGGCGCGAGCCCGACCGGAACGGCTGTGCCCGCGGGAATCGGCCCGAGCGGGATGGGCGTGAAGAAGTACTCGGACTCGCCCCAGCGTCCGCCGAACACCGACCACGCAGTGCCCTCGATCTGATGGATCGTGGCCGGATCGACGCCGCTTCCGGGCGGGCCCACGACGGCGCCGCCGCCCGAGCCGTCGAGCACCTGATCGACGACCTGGAGGAACGGCAGCAGCGGCAGAATCGGTGCCACCGCACTGGGAATGCACGCGGGGCTGATCGGAATCGACCCGAGCGAGCCCGCGCCCGGCGCGAAGTAGTTCGCATGCGACCCGAGCGCCACGTAGGCGATCGGATGCGTGCTCCCTCCGGGAGACTTCGTGACTGCCGCCCAGGCCTTTCTCTGCCCGGAGCAGTGCTGGCTGTAGGCCGCCTCGAGCGGCTCCTCGTCGGTCCCGAGGACGACGTTGACGACCTCCCAGTCGCCCTCGTGCGACTGCCAGAAGGCGCCGAACGGCGTCGGCGGGAGGACGAGCGGGTTGTCGTAGTAGAAGAGCCAGTACTGGAGGACGATCTTCGTCTCCGTTCGCACAGCGCGGCCGTACACCGCCGCGCCACCGCTTCCCTCAGCCCACGCGTTCGCGTAGCAGGTTCGTCCGGCGAGCGCAGCGTCGGCTTCGCAGCCGACCTGGTCGAGGCGGTAGAAGACGCCTGCGGTGGGCGCAGGAAGCCCGCCTGGCCCCGGATCCGGATCGACCACGCTCCAGAACGAGTCGAGCGGGAGCTGGGCCGGATTCGTGCCGACGAACCGCTCGAGCTCCGAGTCTTCGATGAACGACTGGACCTTCGTCGGTCGGAAGAGCTCAGTTGGATGGAAGACGAGCACCGGTTGGTAGGTGCTCAGCAGCCTCGAGTCGGGTGTGGGACCGTCGGCAGGGCTCGCCCCCGTGGCGAGTACGAGTGCCAGTAGAACGAACGCTGCAAGCACTCCAACGTGACGCGCGACCTCGAAGAGCCGCCGGCTCGTAGGAGCCGATGACACACGGAACATGATTTCCCCTTTCTCCAATGACCGGGGGACAGTGGAGATGTCACCGTCCACCCGATCGTCACGAGGGCGGTACACGGCATCCGTGGATGTACGGATCCTCGCCCACCTGAACGCCTCAGCACGTACGACAAGGGGCAGCATGGGAGTCGCCCTCTTCATGACCCGCAACCTGCGCCACAGCGCTCAAGATCTGCTCAAGGCCGGCAGTCGCGTCGAACGGAACGGACTGAGAATACCCGCCATTTCCAGCGGATTCTGAGGATGGGCGGTACTGGGCTCGAACCAGTGACGCCCGCCTGGGACACTCGTGGACACCGATGTCCAGCACGGACGCGACGCTCTCCCCTCCTACGAATTCGCGTGGTTAGCGCCGGACAGATATGGACAACGGCGGACAAGCCATCGGCCGAGGGTGTGGACGAAATGTGGACGGGGTTGAGCCCAGGCACTCAGCTCGGCGCATGCAGTTTCATCCAAGTCTCAAGCGAACGCGCATCACGTGGAGCGGCGTGCGGGGACGCGGCGACTCGCTAGACGAGGGTTTCCTCAGCGGCGGTGGGAGCCAGCTCCTCGAGTAGCGCCCGCGCACGTGCGGCGGCTGGATGGACCTCTTTCAGCTCGTAGCGCCGCAGAGCATCCGCGACGATCGGCACGGCCTCGCCTCCACGCCCACCCAGCCGCAGCACCTCGGCGAGATCCATGAGCGCGTCCGTTTGCGTGTCGACCCGGTCGGTTCGAAGGGCGAGATCGACAGCGTCCCTGGCCAGTACCTCGCCTGTGTCGACGTCCCCACGCCGTGCGAGCAGCATCGCACGGGCGCCTCGCCAGAGAACCTGCGCTGCGACCCAGCTTTTCGCCGCGGATTTCTCGCAAACGCCGGCGAAGTCCTCTGCCTCGTCGTACCGGCCCAATGAATAGAGGCAGTGCGCGAGCCAACCGGCCGTGATCGCGAGGTAGTTCTTGTCGCCCATCGCTGCGAGTTCGTCGTACCCTCGCCGGAGCTCCTGCTCGGCTGCCTGCCAGTCTCCGCACACCATTTCGACGAAGTACCCCAGCCCTTCGCCGTAGCTCATCGCGGCGCCGGGAAGGTCGCCGAGCTCACGGCGAACGGCCACGCCTCGCAGGATCATCTCGCGAGCCACCTCCTTTTGGCCGAGCATTCCGCGAGCCTGGCCGAGGAAGCACATGGCGAAAGCCTCAGCGCCACGGTGCCCCTGCATCTGCTCGAGAATCTCCTGCCCCTGCGCTAGCGCCTGAGAAGCCGGAGCGGGTCCCCATACCAGCGAGACGAGCACTCCGACCAGGTCCAGCTGCGGGTAGTGCGGGTCGCGCGCGCGCCGGTCGTGCTCGAAAGCGCGCTCCGCGGCCGGGCGCATACGTTCCAGCTGGCACTGACCCCAGCGAGCCCAGTAGACGACCCGCCAGGCGCGAGCCGCCCCGAAGTCGTCGCCGTTCGCCTCGCAGAGCGTCGCCGCGTCGAGAGCTTCGGCCTCCAGGTGCTCGTAGTCGGCGGCCGGATCAACCTGGAACCGAAGCCGTAGCTGGGAGAGTCGAGCTCGCACGCGCATACGCTCGTCCCCAGCCCCTTCCGCGAGCTCGATCGCTTCGGTGAGCGCACGATCGGCTTCTTCGAACCGCCCTCTCCAGAGGAGAGCCTCGCCGAGGTCGGCGAGCACCTGTGGCCGGTTGGCGGCGCCGGTCGGCATCAACGCCAGGGCTCGCGACCGGAGACTCACGCCGGCGGACACGTCCCCGCGCGCGGAGGCGGTCCAGCCGGCCGCGGCAAGCCGATCGGCGGCACGGCGTGCGAGCTCTTCCCGCTGCGCGTCGAGCGTTCCGAGTTCGGAGAGATAGCGGTGTGCCTGCTCGAGGTGCCAGCCGACAATCTCCGCGTACTCCGCGGAACGATCGCCGGACTGCTCCTCGAACCAATCGGCAAAGCGCACGTGCAAGTCGGCACGTGACTCCTTGGACAGAGACTCGTAGGCGGCATCGCGAATCAGGAGATGACGGAACTCATACGCGCCTTCGTCAACGAAGTCGGACTGACCCGGGCGCACGAGCTCCTTATGAACGAGCTCGCGCAGGAGCGATGGGATGCGACTCACTAACGCCGGGGGCGCCAACGCTTCGAGGGCGCCGACGTAGAAGATCTGGCCGATCACTGCCGCACTCCCGATCAGCGATCGCTCATCGGCGTCGAGACGTTCGAGACGCGCCGCCAGGAGGGCGTGAATCCCGGGCGGTACGCGGATGTTCTCAAGATTCCCTCCCGCAACCCAGCGGCCGCCTTCCTGCACGAGCAGCCCCTCGTCGATCAGCATCGAGATCATCTGCTCGACAAAGAGCGGATTGCCACCCGCCGAATCCGCGATCCGATCGCGCACGTCGACGGACTTGGTCTCGCCGAGCAACTCCGCGATCAGACGGTCGGAGGCCGCTGCGTCCAGCGGTTCCAGTCTCAGTGACGTGCTTCGCTCCAGTTCCTGGCCCCAGCGCGGTTGCCGCTCGAGGAGCTCTGGCCGGCCGACGCAGAGCAGGAGCATCGGAACGGAGGCCGTGTGCCGCGCCAAGTGTTCGACGAGCGCGAGGAGTGTCGGCTCTGCCCACTGGGCGTCGTCGAGCACGGCGACGAGCGGCCTACCTCGCGCGAGTCGAGCAAAGAGCGTACGGACGGCCCAGAAGCCTTCCGTTTCGAACCCGATCTCCTGCACGGCCTCGTCTGTGCCCCTCGTTTCCCGAAGCCCCGTGAGCTGGGCGATCGTCTCGGCGACCATACGAGCGTCGGCGTCGGGCTCCAGCACGGTCGCCAGCTTCGCGACTGCGTCGTCGGCGCCGTCACCCTCGCGGATGCCGGCTGCCTGCTTGACCATCGCGGCAAGCGGCCAGAACGTGATCCCCTCGCCGTAAGGAAGGCAGCGTCCACGGACTACGGTCGCCTGCTCACCGAGCCGGGCGACGAACTCGTGGACGAGCCTCGACTTGCCGATTCCGGCCGCACCCAGAACGGAAACGAGCCGACAGCTCCTCTCCGCGACGGCTCGCTCGAAGGCCCAGTCGAGCTGAGCGAGCATGTCCTGGCGGCCGACGAGCGGAGCGTCCAGGCGAGGCGCTGGCTCCGCCATCGCCAAAACCCCGATCAGGCGGTAAACACCGACCGGACTCTGCTTGCCCTTGAGCTCGAGGGGGGCGCCGGGCTCGGCCTCGACCGACCCTCGGACGAGCCTGTAAGCCGACTCCGAGAGGATGATCTCGCCCGGCTCGGCTGCCTGCTGCAGACGTGCGGCGGTATTCGCCGTGTCGCCGGCCACGAAGTTGCGGTCCGGGACGAGGCCCTTTCCGGCGACCGTCCCTGTGTTGATCCCGGTCCGTGTCGCCAGAACGACGCCGTAGCGCTGCTCGAAGTGCTCGTTCAGGCGCACGAGCGTCTCTCGCATCTCGACTGCAGTCCGGACGGCGCGCAGCGCGTCGTCTTCGTGGAGCTCGGTCAGACCGAACACCGCCATCACCGCGTCGCCGATGAACTTCGCGAGAACTCCGCCGTGCCGCTCAACGACCGGCTTGACGCCCTCGAAGTAATCCGTCAGGACGTGCGAGAGAGTCTCTGGATCGAGCCGCTCGCCCAACCCTGTCGAGTCGACGACGTCGGAGAAGAGGATCGTGACGGTTTTGCGGAATCGCTCCGAGGACTCCTGCTCGAGCGTGTGGCCGCACGCATTGCAGAAGCGCGCCCTCTCGGGGTTCTCCTCGCCGCAGTTCGAGCAACCGGGCATCGGTTGAGTCTATGC
>JAERMP010000348.1 GCA_016844515.1 Thermoleophilia bacterium
CTGCACCGCGCGCCCCGAGCTCTTCGAAAAGCAGCCGAACTGGGGCGGAGGAAAGCGAAACGCAACAACGATCTCGCTCGCACCCCTGTCCACGGAAGAGGCTGCCCGGCTCCTGCAGGTCCTCCTCGACCGCACGCTCCTACCGGCCGAGACGCAGGCCGTACTCCTCGAGCGCGCAGGCGGTAACCCGCTGTACGCGGAGCAGTTTGCGCGCATGCTCGTCGAGCGGGGCGACGTCGAGGGCCTCGCCGTTCCGGAGACGGTGCAGGCGCTCATGGCGGCGCGCATCGACACGCTCCGGCCCGAGCTCAAGATGCTCCTGCACGACGCCGCTGTCGTGGGCCGGGTGTTCTGGAGCGGCGCCGTCGCACGGGTCGGTGAGCGGGAGCGCGACGAGGTTCGACGGGACCTGAACGAGCTGGTGCGTCGCGAGTTCATTCGCCCCGTTCGCCTGTCCTCGGTCGAGGGCGAGGACGAGTTCTCGTTCTGGCACGCGCTGGTGCGCGATGTCGCGTACCAGCAGATCCCGCGTGCACCGAGAGCCGACAAGCACGTCGCGGCAGCCGCTTGGGTCGAGCAGACGGCAGAGGCGCGGGTCGCCGACCACGCAGAGATCCTCGTCTACCACTACGGACAGGCGGTCGAGCTGACGCAGGCGGCGGGCGACGAGCGGCCGGATATCGTGGAGGGCCTCGTTCGCGCCATCGCATCGCTGCGAACGTTCGACGAGCCAGCCGCGGCGGCGAACATGCATAGCCTCGCAGCGACTCTGTGGGCTCGCGGTGACATGTCCCGCAGCCGGACACTGGGAGACGAGGCGATCGCGATTCTCGAGCGGACCCCCGGAGCCGAGCTCGTCAAGGCGTATGGGTCCGCGGCTTTCACCAAGGCGCTCGGCGGTCGTTTCGTCGAGGCAGCACCGCTTATCGACAAGGGTCTAGCGGTCGCCGCCGAGTTCGGGGTGGTGGACGTGATCGCACTCCTCGGGGCACGTGCAGCTCTGCGCGGGTACCAGGGCGATCCGGCCGCGCTCGACGACTGTCGTGAGGCTCGCGACATCGGCCTTCGCCTCGGGCTGGGGCGCGCCACGGCGGTGGCGATGAACAACCTCGCCGACGGGACGGGGTACTTCGTGGGGCTACGCCCCGCTCGTGCGTTGTGGGACGAGGGCATCGAGTTCGCGCGCGCCCGAGGTCTCACGTATTCGGAGATGTGGAAGCGCGGCGAGCGCCTGCGTGCGCTCTACCACCTCGGAGACTGGGACGAGCTCCGACAGGAGGCCGAAGAGGTCGTGCGCTGGGAACAAGGACATGGTGGAGGGCAGCTCGAGGTCTTCGGGCACGTTTACCTCACGGACGTGCTCGTCCATAGCGGCGCGATCGCAGAGGCCACGACCCACGTCGATGCGCTCATGCCGCGAGCGCGTGAGAGCGGTGACCCGCAGGTGCTCGTTCCCGGGCTCGCGATGGCCGCACTTGTCGCCTCGGCTCGTGGCGACGATAGAACTGCGCTCGAGCATGTCGGCGAGCTGGAAGAGCTGACGCGGGAGACGTCCGGTTGGCGATCGTACTGCCTCGTCTGGCCGGCACGCATCGCGACTGCTGCCGGCGAGCTCCAGCTGGCCGAGGCGTTCCTCGAGGGCACCGAGGATGCATCGGCCTGGAATGTATGCGCGCGCCTGACGGCCCGCGCGATGCTCGCCGAGGCCCGGGGAAATGCCGACGAGGCGTCAGCCCTGTTCCGCGAAGCGGCCGAGCGCTGGGAGGAGTACGGGAGCGTTGTCGAGCAGGCGTATGCGCTCCTCGGTCTCGGGCGCTGCGGCGACGCGAAGGCCCTTCGCGAAGGCGAGGCCATCTTCGCGAGCCTCGGCGCTTCGCCAGTCGTGGCGCGGGCGGCGTAGGGCTACAGCGCGAGAAAGCCGGTCGCGCGCGGCTCGACGCGGAGCGGGCTCGTCGGAAGGCCGGGCTGCGGCTCGAGGTTGAACTCGCGCGGTGCGACGTCGTTCGGGGTGTTGGGGTGGAAGAGCGATGCGAGGAGCTGGATGTGCCCGCGGCCCGGTCCGAGCTCCCACTGCCCGCCGCCGTAGGCACCGATCCCGTGCGCCTCGCAGTAGTCGTACGCCGCGAACAGCCGCTCGACGGAGCCAAAACGTGACGGCTTCACGTTCACCGTCCGCGGGGGCCAAAGCAGTGCCTCGATGTCCTGCACCGAGTGGATCGGCGCATCCCAGGTGACGCGATCCTTGTGAGGCTCTAGCACCGGTGTCGTCTCGTCCGTGAGCGCCGGATCCTCGAGCCAGGCGTCGGGGAGACCCTCGGCGACGCGCCGGTACAGCGCCGCGTCGGGGGGCGTGTCCACTGTGGTGCCCTGGTAGTGCCCCTTGAAGTCGATCGAGTCGACCGCGCCCGTCGCCACGAGCTCGGACACCAGCTCGTCCGTCCATTCGGAGTTCGCGTCGAGCTTGAAGCGCAGTCCGGTGTAGAGGTCGAGCCACGAACGGAAGCGCTCCGTCGACGGGGGCTCACCCAGGCTCATCGAGACGACGAACGTGATGGG
>JAERMP010000033.1 GCA_016844515.1 Thermoleophilia bacterium
CGGTCGGATGCTGACATCGGTCACCTCTGCGTTCACCGGGAGGGCGAGCGTCTCGAGCACGACCTCGACGACACTCTCCGGCTGCAGAAGAAGCTCAGGGCGGTACGGCCTGCCCTCGTGGTCGTGGACGACTTCCTGCATCGGCGTCGCCGTCCGGCCGGCGAAAACGGATACGACTCGCACGCCGTCCGGATTCACCTGCTCGCGGAGACCGTCGGCAAACGCCTTGAGACCGGCCTTCGTCGCCGCGTACAACACATTGGTCGCCGAGGCTCTCAGCGCCGCACTCGAATTGATGAAGACGACCTGACCTCGGGCTCGTCGCAACCCAGGAAGCAGCGCCTGCGTTAGCGCGACGGGAGCCCGCAGGTTCACGCGGTACTGCCGGTCGAGCTCGGTGATGGTTGCTGACGCGACCGCGCCCAACTCGATCGCCCCAGCGCTGTGCACGAGAACGTCGATCCCGTCTTCACCGGCGAGGATTTCCCCGACCGCACGCTCGATGTCTGCGTCCTGCTCGAGATCGGCGACGACAGCCACGATGTGCCCCTCCAGTGCCTCGACCTCCTCGACGAGCAGGTCGAGACGCGCATTGCTCCGTCCGATCGCGTACACGCGTGCGCCAGCTCGCGCGAGTGCGAGGGCTAGCGTGCGCCCGATTCCGCTGCTCGCACCCGTGACCACACAGCATCGGCCGGTGAAGCTCGTCACCGTGCACCAGAGTCGGCGTCGACGAGGAGCCCGGCGTCGGTAAGCCGCCGCGCAGACTCTCGGATCCTCGCAAACGGCATTTCTGAACGCTCGGCGATGTCGAGTAGGGAGTTAATCCCGTCTGACTGGTTCAGCACCCACAACATGGCCAGCTGCTCGTCCCGAACCGCGCCGCCGCCCGTGCTCGAGTAGAGGCCGCGCTTGCCAAGCTGTGGCTCGCCCTTTGGAGCGAGGTTCACATAGCGCTTATCGGTCTCGAGCACGTCCAGGATCTCGAGCACCGCACGTAGCGTCTCTTCGAGTTGCTCGGGCCGGACGAGGCTCAGATCGTCCGCCGAGGAGTGGTACTGCTCGTACTCGCCTTCCCGTGAGCGGCTGAGACAGCCCACGGGCAGGTCGAACCCGGGCGAGTTGAACTGGCGTTCGTCCCATCCCCAGGGCACGAAGTCGAGCACGCGTGCTCCGGCGGTGCGCGAGATCACGTGAGCCGCAGCGCGGTCGACCAGCGTATCGCCCCGCCGGCTCCGCTTGTAGCTCAGTGGCGCAGGATCGCCCACGCATGCCACGACCAACCCGGCGACGATCCGCTCCAGCCGCTCCTCGTTTCGCGCGAGCCACGTGACCGAGCCGATCGTGCCGGGGATGAACAGGAAGCGGTACGTCAAGCGATGCGACGAACGTGCAAGTGCCTCCGCGAGCTCTGTCAGCAGCGCGATCCCGGAAAGATTGTCGTTTGGGCAGACGTGCGTCGTGAGCAGGACCTCGTCCTCGGACTCGCCGGACAGGACGCACTCTCCATAGGTGAGGGAGCCGGCTTCGAGAGTGCTGTCGATGAAGACCTCGTAGTCGGAGTCCTCGAGCGCGTCGAGCGCGCGCTGGGCAAGGCAGAACCCCCACGTCCGGGAGTAGTACGACGTCCGGTACGGAACCCAATCCGGATGCTCGGGCAGCGCGTGCAAGTGGGCACGCAGCTCGGCGAGCGGCATCACGGCTTGGATGGGCTCGCTGTAGCCGACGATGTGCAGGTTCGACTCCTGGAAATCGACGACCCGGGCTCCTCCTGGCTGGGCGATGTACGCATCGCGGATGTTCCATTCCGCTGGGACGGTCCAGTCGAGAGCCTGAGTGCCGCTCGGCACCTCATGGACCTCTAGCGGGATCCGGCCCGCGATCGTCTGCAGCGTCTTTCGAGTGCCGCTCCCGGTAATGCTTCGGCAGAGCGGAAACAGAGCTTCCATCAGCGCGTACATGCGGTTGCCGGTTCCAGTCAGGTCGACCGCCGGCATCACCGCTCCGCGCTCTCGAAATCCGGGAAGCTGCGATCTCGGTCGTTGATCACGAGGATCGGGCCCGGCCATTCGATGCCGAACGCCGGATCGTCGAAGCGGACACCGCGGGCAGCCTCGGGGGCCTCGATCTGGGACATCTGGTACATCACTTCGGAGTGGTTCGTGAGCGTCAGTAGGCCATGCGCGCACCGTTCGGGCACGTACAGCGCGCGCCGATTGTCCGCCGAGAGCTCGATCCCGAACCAGCGCTTGAAGGTCGCCGAGTCCCGGCGCAGGTCGACGGCAACGTCGAAGACCGCGCCGGAAATGCACCGAACGAGCTTCGCCTCGTCGTGCGGCGGAAGCTGGTAGTGGAGGCCACGCAATGTCCCCCGCGCCCGCGTGTACGAGAGGCTGCACTGGGCGAGCCGGGTGTTCAGCCCGCGCGAGGCGAGCTCGTCCGTGTCCCAGATCCGCGCGAAGAACCCGCGCCCATCGGCGAGTAGTTCCGGCTCTATCACCCAGGCGCCGTCGATTGTCGTCTCCCGAAAGTTCATCCGATCAGGAGCGACAGCTTCCGGCAGATGAAGGCCTCGGCATAGCGGGTCGGCGACTGGGCCTCCATCCCGCGAATGCGCATGAGCCCGAGAAATAGCTCCTCGTCAAACCACTGTTTTTCCCGCTGGCTCGAGAACGCATTCAGCACCAGCCGTATCTTCTCTCGCGCGAGATCCTCGGAGACAGGGACGAAGAAGTTCGGTGCGCCGAGGTCGCCGTCGTACTTCGGAATCTCGTATTCGAGGATGAGGTGATCCCGCCAGGTGTTCCAGGTCAGCTCGCATACGAGACGGTGGTCCTGATGCAGATCCTCGCGCGTGTGCGTCAGCACGAGCTGCGGATCGAGCTCGAGCTTGAGCTCCTCGAAGACGTCTTTGACCGCCCCGCCGACGTACGGAAGGTAACCGTCGCGGAAGTGATGACACACGATGGTGCGCGACGCCGCGCCGGCGAGGAACGCGCTCGCGCTCGCGCGCGCCTCCTGCTCTCGAACGGCGTCCGCTGCGAGCACGACCCATGTGACCTCGAGCTCGTAGGCGCGCTGCAGCGCCAGGAGCGTTGCACCGCAGCCGATCTCGATGTCGTCTGCGTGCGCGCCAACGACGAGAACTCGACGGACGGGCGCGTCGCCGTCGAGGAGTGGGAGCCGCAGCATCAGTGGCTGAGAGCCGCGTGGTGTCCGACCAGGCGCCAGGGAGCGCTGCCGTTCTCGGCCAAGGTGTCGAGCCGCTGCTTGTCCTTGATCGTGTCCATCGGCCCCCAGAAGCCCTCGTACCCGTAGCCGATCAGCTCACCGTTCTCTATGAGGCGCCGGAACGGCTCTTCGACGAGCTCCTCTCCGGGGCGAACGTGGTCGAGCACATCGCGGCGGAAGACGAAGAAGCCGCCGTTGATCCAGACGTTCGCGCGCTGGATGTCGGTGACAGTCTTGACCGTGCCGTCGTCGTCAACGTCGACGACGTGCGCAGTGAACATCGGCCGCACCGACAGGAAGAGCCCGGTCTTCCCCGACGACACGAGCCGGTCGATCATGTCGTCGAGCGGCGCGTCGGTCAATCCGTCGCTGTACGTCGCGAGGAAGTACTCGTCGTCGCCGATGTGCGACGCGACGGCGCGGAGCCGATCGCCGATCGTCGAGTGCAGGCCCGTATCGACAAACGTGATGCGCCAGTCCGAGATATCGGCCCCGAGCAGCTCGACCTCTCTCCCCCCCTGCGAGAGGACGAAGTCGTTGGAGAACGCCTCTTTGTACGAGAGGAAGTACTCCTTGATGGACTCGCCCTTGTACCCGAGGCACAGGACGAAGTCGTTGTATCCCCACGCGGCGTAGTACTTCATGATGTGCCAGAGGATCGGTCGATTGCCGACGGTGATCATCGGCTTCGGGATTCGCTGTGTCTCGTCGCCCATACGGACGCCGAGACCGCCGCAGAACAGGACGACTTTCATCGCCCAAGCACTCCTTTCCAGAGTCCCATCTCCGCAGCCATCACAAACCACTCTCCCCTGAACCGAGCACGACCCAAGTTACCGGCTCGGACTCCCTTTATCGCATTTCGCACGAAACCGCGTTCCGTGTCAAGCGGCAGATCCGGATCGTCGGGCGATGTCTCGTTCCCGGGTCGCGGGGTCGACGACCGTCGCGACTGGAATCGGCACGATCAGCCGGCCTCCCCACTCGCCGATGTACGCGAGCTGATCCGAGATCTCGTCAGCGAGGTTCCAGGGCAGAACGAGGACGTAGTCGGGCCGGGTCTCTGCGATTCGCCCTGTGGGACAGATCGGAATATGGGTTCCCGGCGTGAAGAGCCCCTGCTTGTAGGGGTTGCGGTCGACCGTGTAGTCGAGCAGGTCGGTGCGAATCCCGCAGTAGTTGAGGAGCGTGTTCCCCTTGCCCGGCGCTCCATAGCCGACGACCTGCTTGCCTTCGCGACGAAGCGTGATGAGCATGTCGAGGAGCGCCCGCTTCGACTCCTTGACGTCCTCGGCGAAGCGCACATAGCGCTCCGCCGAACGCAGGCCCTCTCGTTCTTCGTGTGCGGCGAGCGCGGACACGGCCTCCGTTTGGCCGTGTGGGCCGCCTTGGTGCTGGGCATAGACACGGAGAGATCCGCCATGCGTCGGAAGCTCCGCGAGGTCGTACACCTCGAGCCCGTGGGACCTGAAGATCTCGGCGACCGTGGCGAGCGAGAAGTAGGAGAAGTGCTCGTGGTAGATCGTGTCGTACTGCACACCCCCCAACAGACATAGGAGGTGCGGAAACTCGAACGTGGCCGTGCCGTCGTCCCGGAGCAGGGTCTTCACACCGGCTACGAAATCATTCAGGTCGGGTACCTGGGCGAGGACGTTGTTGGCGACGACGAGGCTGGCGCGCTTCCCCTCGGCGACGAGCTGTCCGGCGGTCTCCTGACCGAAGAACGCGACAAGCGTCGGCACGCCACGCTCCTCTGCAGCTTTCGCGACGTTCGCTGCGGGGTCGATGCCTAGGATTGGAATGCCCGTGCCGACGAAGTGCTGAAGGAGATAGCCGTCGTTCGACGCGAGTTCGACGACGACGTCGTCGTGGCCGAGTTCGAGTCGCTGCCGGATCTCTTCGACGTAGAGCCGCGCGTGCTCCACCCACGAGGTCGAGTACGCAGAGAAGTACGCGTACTCGGAGAAGATGTCGTCGGGAGTTACGAACTCCTCGACCTGGACGAGAAAGCAGCGCTCGCAGGCGAACACGTGGAGCGGGTAGAACGGCTCCATCCGGCGGAGCTGGTCAGACCGCAGGTAGCTCTCGCAGAGCGGCGACATCCCGAGGTCAACGACCGTCAACCTGAGCGACGCGCCGCAGAAGCGGCAGACGGGGGGATTGGGTTCGATAGTCGACACGATTGGAAGGTCGCGTGCGCTAGGCCGGTGAAGGTCGCTGAGGGTCCGAGCTGAGCCGCAATTTCTTCATGACGTGCCCGCGCCACAGCAGCGCCCGCACGATCGCGACTGCAGCGCGAACTCGACGGTCGTTGCCCGACTCGAGCACGATGCTCTCCGAGGCTTTCCAGTGGAACGTAAAGAACTCCGGATCGGTCGCTCGCGAGGGCTTGGGAACCTGACGCGCGTGCCAGGAGACGTACCGCTTGAGCTCGATCCGAAGTCGCGTCCGATACTCGTCCCGCCCGAGCACCATCGGCCCGTAGCGAAGGAGGAACCGAATGTTCTCGGGGTCGTAGGTGTTGATCCTCCCGGCATACGACGACCTCGCCTCAGGCTGCCGACGGGAGAAAGTGAGGACCTGGTGGACGTACCCGAAGTCGGTTTGCGTGAGGCCCCAGTAGACGGCCTCGGTGTCGCTGTGCCAGAAACGGGGGTCGTAGAAAGGCTTACGCCGTCGTACGAGCTCCGACCGGAGAAGCGTTGCCGTTGGACTACCGGTCACGTACGGTCCCCCGAGGAGGGACTGGCGGAGGACCTCGCGGCCGCTCACAACGGTCTTCCAGTACGGCAGGCCGACGAGATCGACCGTACCCTCCTGAAGCCGGTAGGAGCCGACGATGCCGATCGACTCCGCCGACTCCGCTCTTTCCACCATGCGTTCCAAACACTCGGGAAAGAGCCAGTCGTCACCCTGGACGATCTTGCAGTAGACGCTGTCGGCGTCCATCGCCTCGAGCGCCCGGTTGTGGTTCTCGGTCGCATCGACGAGGTCGTCGAATCGAAGGAGCCGAATCCGGGACTCTTGACGCGCAAACCGTTCGGCCAGCTCGCTGGTCGCGTCCGTACTGCAGTTGTCGACGATCGTGAACAGCCAGTTGGCGTAGGTCTGTTGCAGGACGCTCGCGATGCACTCTTCGAGGTACGCAGCGCCGTTGTGCACGGGCGTCAGCACGCTCACGAGTGGTGGATCTCTGCTCATCGTGCCCATCTCACCCCGCGCTCACCATAACCGGGTGGCGAGTTCCTGCCGGCCGAGGGCGCAAATACGCGTTTCGGTGCCTCCTGTTCAGTACTGCAGGCCCTCGCCGCGGGCGATCACGCGGACTGTCTGGCACAGGATCCCAACGTCGTATCGCAACACTCGAGCGGAACTCCGCCTCCGACACATCTCGGCATAGGCGAGATCGAGCTCGGCGTACGCCGCCGGCTCCGTGACGCCCTTCTGCACCTGAGCCGGCCCCGTCCAGCCCGCGACGATCTGATTTCGGTACGTGAAGCCCTTCGCGACCTGCATCTCGACCATCGAGGGTGGCCACGGCCGCGGGCCAACCAGGCTCATGTCACCCCGGAGCACGTTGAAGAGCTGAGGGAGCTCGTCGAGGTACCAGGGCTTGAGAACGCGTCGCCCCGCCCAGGTCAAGTTGGCAGGATCGGCCTCGAGAAGTCGCGCGTGGGCTTCCGCTCCCTCGGCGCGATCGAGCACCTCACGGCGCAGCGTCCGGAACTTGAGGAGGTCGAACTCGCGGCCTCGAGAGATGCGGCGCTCCCGGTAGAGCCACGGCCCGCGGTCGCGAGGGCGAAACGCCATATCGACGGTGATCGCCACGCACACGACCGCAAACACCGGCGCGAGCACGAGTGCCAAGACGACAGCCACGCCTTTGTCGAGCGCGCGTTTCGACACGGGGTAGGGAACGAGCTCCGAGTTCATGCCGAAGTGATTCTCTCTCCCTCGCGGCGCTAGTGCTTCGTCTCGGAAGTCCCTTGATGCTCCGGCGCGCGAAAAGCAAGCCAGGCTAGGACGCAGGGAGCGCCCGTATTGGTGAATACGGGCGCGACCGAGGACGACGCCTGGCGCCGCTTTGCAGCCGCCCGGAGCGCAAGACGACTTTCGGGACGAAGCACTAAGGTGCGCCCATGTCGGAGTCCGGCACCGAGCACCCTGCGGTGGGCATAGGGCGGGAGAGACAGTTCGACGTATACGTCGGGGGCGCGCGCGGTGCGTACCCGCGCGTTCCCGTCTCCTTCGATCGACTCGAGCAGCGTGCACGCAAGGCGATGACGCCGGAGGGATACGCCTACATCGCGGGCGGCGCGGGTGCCGAAGAGACGATCCGAGAGAACCGCGCCGCGTTCGAGCGCTGGCGCATCGTGCCGCGCATGCTTCGCGACGTCTCGGTGCGAGACACGGCCGTGAACGTGCTCGGCACGCCGATGTCGAGCCCGTTCGCTCTGTGCCCGATCGGCGTGCTCGAGATGGCACATCGAGACGCCGACGTAGCGGTGGCGCGAGCCGCTGCCGCAGAGGGGATCCCGTTCATCTTCTCCAACCAGGCCTCCCGCCCGATGGAAGAGACGGCGCGTGCGATGGGAGATGCGCCGCGCTGGTTCCAGCTCTACTGGAGCACTTCGAACGAACTCGTCGCCAGCTTCGTGTCTCGCGCCGAGAAGTGTGGCTGCTCGGCGATCGTGCTTACGCTCGACACGACGATGCTCGGCTGGCGTGTGCGCGACCTCGATCTCGCCTACCTCCCGTTTCTGCGCGGGAGGGGGATCGCCCAGTACACGAGCGACCCGGTGTTCCTCGACGCCCTGCAGGAGACACTGCGACAGTCGCCGCCGCCAGGGGGTCGCATCACGCTCGCAGCGATCGCGTCGTTGTGGGAGCTCGCTGGGTCACACCCGGGCTCACGAGTAGCGAACCTCCGTTCCGGGCTCGCGAGGGCCGCAGTCCGTCGCTTCATCGAGACATACTCGCGACCGTCGCTCTCATGGAAGGATCTCGCGTTTCTCCGCGAGCGCACACGGCTTCCGATCCTGCTCAAGGGGATCCTCCACCCCGCGGACGCGGTGGCAGCGATCGAGCACGGCATGGACGGGATCATCGTGTCGAACCACGGCGGGCGCCAGGTCGACGGCGCAATCGGGACGATGGATGCGCTCTCGGCGATCGCCGACGTCGTCGCGGGCCGCGTGCCTGTCCTCCTAGACAGCGGGGTCCGCTCGGGCGCCGACGTGTTCCGCGCGCTCGCGCTCGGCGCAACTGTCGTCGGGCTCGGGCGTCCATACGTTTGGGGCCTCGCCGCCGGCGGCGAGGAGGGCGTCCGAGAGGTGATTCGCAACCTCCGCGCCGACTTCGATCTCACGCTGGGGCTCGCGGGCTGCGCGTCGGTGAGCGAGATCGGGCGCCACTCGATCCAGCCCGCGAACTGAACCTCTTGTGATCGAGGCGGTCATCTTCGACCTCGACGGCGTGCTCATCGATTCCGAGCACGTCTGGGACGAAGTGCGGGAACAACTCGCCCGCGAGCAAGGCGGGCACTGGCACCAACGTGCGCAGGCCGACATGATGGGAATGAGTTCCACCGAGTGGTCGCACTACATGCACGACGTCATCGGGCTCTCCGAATCGCCGGAGGAGATCAACGCCGAGGTCGTCCGGCGGATGCTCGAGCGGTACGCAGAACACCTCCCGCTCATCGACGGTGCCGTCGAGGCAGTGCGGCGGCTCGAAGGCTCCTTCCGGCTCGCGCTCGCGTCGTCGTCGAACCGGCCGTTGATCGACGCCGTTCTCGCATCCACCGGACTCGACCGCCTCTTCGAGGTGACGGTGTCCTCGGAGGAGGTTCGCAGCGGAAAGCCCGCGCCGGACGTCTTTCTCGAGGCAGCGCGGAGGCTCGGTATCGCACCGGCCAGATGTACCGCGATCGAAGACTCCGCGAACGGCATCCGCGCGGCGCATACGGCCGGGATACGCGTGATCGCAATCCCGAACCGGCACTACCCGCCGGCTGCGGACGCGCTCGCGCTCGCGGACGCCCTACTCGTTTCGATCGCCGCGCTCACCCAGGCTGTCGTAGCCGGACGGGACGGGCCTGCGGGGCCACCATCCTCCTCCCCGCTATCAGCGTAACGAGGAAATTCGTACTCGTGGGAAACGAAATCGTGCCGAATGTGTAACTGCCGACGAGCGGGTCGACTCAGCTGGAGATGCGGCCCAGAAGGACGCAGGCGTTGTGCCCGCCGAGCCCCATCGCGTTCGATAGAGCGACCTCCACCTGCACCCGACGAGCCTCGTTCGGCACGTAGTCGAGGTCGCACTCCGGATCCGGGTTTCGGTAGTTGATCGTCGGCGGGAGGACGCCATCGTGCAGCGCTCGAACGCACATCATCGCCTCGACCGCCCCCGCCGCCCCGAACAGGTGCCCCAGCACGGACTTCGTCGAGGAGACTGCCAACTCATATGCGTGCGCGCCGAACACCTCCTTGATCGCTCTCGTCTCCGCCAGATCCCCTTGCGGCGTCGAAGTCCCGTGCGCGTTGATGTAGCCCACACGCTCCGCCTCGACGCCGGCGTGTGTGAGACCCGCGCGCATCATCTCGGCCGCACCCACCGAATCGGGATCGGGCTGGGCCATGTGGTGGGCGTCGTTCGATGTCCCGTAGCCAAGGACCTCGGCGTACACGCGCGCGCCACGTGCTTGCGCTCGCTCGAGATCCTCGAGGAGCAGCACGCACGCACCCTCCCCCATGACGAATCCCGCCCGCGTTGCGTCGAAGGGCCGCGAGGCAAGCGTCGGATCCTCCTCTTCGGCGACGAGCCCGCGCATCGCGCAGAATCCAGCGAGGATCACGGGGTGCATGCAGGACTCGGTGCCGCCGGCCAGGATGACGTCGGCGTCGCCCCGCCGGATCGTCTCGGCGCCCTCCCCCACCGCATGAGAGCCCGTCGCGCACGCTGAGACAGGCGCGTAGTTCGGGCCGCGAACGCCGAGGTCGATGGCGATCTGTCCACTCGCCGAGTCGACGAGCACGTTCGGGAGAAACCACGGCGAAACCCGGCTATGTCCGCGCTCGCGCAGGATGTCGTTCTGTGCCATGACGCCGATGGCGCCGCCGATCGCCGAGCCGACGAGGACGCCGGCGCGTGCAGGATCCACGCCTTCGACACCCGCGTCGTTCCAGGCCTCACGCGCGGCCGCAACGGCGAGCACGACGTTCCGCTCGAGCCGTCGCGCGTCTTTCGGGCCGACGACTGCCTCCGGGTCGAAATCCTTCACCTCCGACGCAATGCGCACCGGAAAGCCCGTTGCATCGAAGGCCTGAATCCAATCCACCCCACTCCGCCCGGCGATCGCAGCGTCCCAGGTCGAATGCGCATCGAGCCCGAGCGGGGTGACAGCACCAAGGCCGGTGACGGCGACGCGACGCATGAGAGCAAGAGCGTAGTAGCTTGAGGCGATGGCCCGCCCTCGTCGTCGACTCCCGAGCGGTGAGCCGGTCGAACGCCCGGCCGACCTCGACCCCACGATTCCCTTCCCGCCGATGGAGGCGGACCTCGTCCGAGAGCTCCCCACAGGCAGCGAATGGCAGTACGAGCCGAAGTGGGACGGCTTTCGCGGACTCCTCGAGAATGGCTCTGGCGAGCTGCGCCTCTGGTCGCGCAACGCGCGGCCGCTGCTTCGCTACTTCCCCGAGCTGCGGCCACTCGACGAACTGCTCCCGCCGCTCTCGGCGCTCGACGGTGAGATCGTGATCGAACGCGACGGTGTCCTCGACTTCGACGCGATGCAGACGCGGCTCCACCCCGCCGAGAGCCGCATCCGGAAACTGTCGGCAGAGATCCCTGCGCGCTTCATCGCGTTCGACGTGCTCGTCTGGAAGGGAGAGGAGATCTGGCGCGAGCCGCTGTCGAAAAGACGCATGAAGCTCGAGCGGAGCGCGAAGGGCCTCGAGCTATCACCGGCGACCCGCGACCGCTCGGAGGCGCTCGACTGGCTCGAGCGCTTCGAGGCAATCGGCCTCGACGGCGTCGTCGCCAAGCGTCGCGACCTCTCGTACCTCCCCGGATCGCGCGACGGAGTGGCGAAGGTGAAGCCCGAGAAGACGGCCGACTGCGTCGTCGTCGGCGTGCGCTGGAAGTCGAGGCCCGACCGGATCGCCACGCTTCTCCTCGGCCTCTATCGCGAGGACGGCGAGGTCGACTACGTCGGCTCGGCCGCCGTCGCTCCAGCTCGCCATGGCGAAATCGCAGCGCGCGTGGCTCCGCTGCTAGAAAACGCACCCGAGCGGCGATTCTCCGAGCCGAGCCGTTGGGGAGGCGGCGAGCTCGAGGAGTCGCCGGTGCGACCCGAGCTCGTCGTCGAAGTGCGCTACGACAAGGTGCAGTCGAACCGCTTCCGCCACGGAACGAAGCTCATCCGCTTCCGTGATGACAAGGATCCCCGGCAGTGCACGTGGCTGGAGCTCCGGCCCGCCCGACCGACCGGCGTGACGGTCGCGACGTTCCTCGGCCAGTAGCCGCCCCACCGCAAGAGGCGTAAGCTCGAGGGCGATGTCTCGCGCAGTCGTGGCAATCGTCGCGATGCTTGCTCTCGCGGTGCCCGCAGCAGCGGGCCCGCCAGGGTCCTGGACGAGGCTCCCCGGAACCGTCTTCAACTTCGCGGAGCCGGGCCTCGCCCGCACCTCCGACGGTGTACTCCACGTCCTCTACGTGCGCAAGAACGGGGCGATGTCGGACCTCGTGCACGTCGCCGTCTCCCCGGCCGGGAAGGTTGGCTCTCATACAGTCGCGCTCGGTCGGTGGAGGACGATGAACCACCCCGACGTCGTTCGTCTCCAGGACGGATCCCTGCGCACGTTCTTCGGCGGCATCCGCTCGACGGGTCAAGGCGAGACCAACACTGCGCTGAATACGGCCACGGCACCGGCAAGGGGTGCTCCCTGGGAGCTTCAGATCGGCAAGGCGGCGCACTCGAACGGGGCGTACTCGGGAGCAACGGCCGGCGCCGGGCTCGCGCGCGACGGCACCCCTATATCGGCCTGGTACTCAACCGGAGCCATGGGCTTCCACTACGGAACGAGCCTGGACGATCCGGACCGGGCGGTTCCGACAACCGGCTGCTGCCTGTACGAGCCCGAGATCGCCGTCGACGCGGCGACGGGACAGGCCTACATCGGGTTCTTCTCGCTCGAGAAGTCGGCCCAGGGCGTCTACGCGCAGCGCATCTCTCCGGCAGGAGTCCAGGGAGCGCGGTGGCTCGCGCCGGGTACGCGCGTGGGCACCAACGCGCTGAACCCCGGCGGCAGGACGTCGCTCAGCGCCCGGATCGGTGCGGCGGGAGTCTTCATGGTGCACGGACAGGGCTATCCGACGTTCAAGACCGTCGCCGTATCACGCGTCGGGGTCTCGCGGCCGCAGATCGTCCTCAAGGCGGATCGTGCGGAGCACATCAACGTCGCCGCCGCGCCCGATGGCCGTCTGTGGCTGCTATGGGAGCAGAGCGGGACAATCTTCGCGACGCGCACGAACAAAACAGCGAAGAAGGTCGGCCCCGTCACGCAGCTCAAGCCCCCTGGGGGCGGCGTGATCTTCCGGCTCAATGGAGAGGGATCCACGGGGGCTCTCGACTTGATCGCAAACATCCAGGGCGGCGGCCAGGCGCTGTGGCACCAGCAGATCCTGCCGAAGCTCCAACTGACGTCCTCGACTCGGAAGGCTGGGGCAGCCCGCACCATCACGTTCAGGGTGCTCGACGCAGGCGACCCAGTCGCCGGCGCCACCGTAAAGGCCGGCGGCAAGACGCTCAAGACCGCCGCGAACGGCACCGCCACGCTGAAGCAGGCGACCCTTGCACCGGTGACTGCAACGGCGTCGCGAGCAGGCTACGTCTCGGCGACAGCCACGGTTCGCTGATCACTCCGGTTTGCGCGCACGCGAAGGCTGCACGCGAGGCGGCTCGCCGGGCATCTTCGGGAAGTTCGGCGGATACGGAGCCTCGCCGATCCCGTCCTTCTCCTCACGCTCAACCCATTCGAGCAGCAGGCGCAGGTCGCAGACGGCATCGTCGATTCCCGCGTGGACGTCGCCCAAGGCCGCGAACCGCTCCGGCATCGTTGCCATCGTGAAGTCCTCTGTGACGACATCAGGGAGCTCGTCCCACGTCACGGGCGCAGAGACCGTGGCGTCCGGCCGACCGCGCACGGAATACGCTGAGGCGACCGTCCGGTCGCGCGCATTCTGGTTGTAGTCGATGAACACACGCCGTCCGCGCTCTTCCTTCCACCAGGCCGTCGTCACCTTCTTCGGCAGCCGCCGCTCGGTCTCGCGTGCGAACGCGAGCGCGGCCCGGCGGACGACCGGAAACTCCCACTCGGGCTCGATGCGACAGAAGACGTGGATGCCGCGATTCCCCGACGTCTTCGGCCAACCCGTGTAGCCGATCTCGTCGAGCACCTCGTGGACGAGAGCAGCGACGCGCTTCGCGTCCTTGAACGTCGTCCCGGGCTGCGGGTCGATGTCGATGCGGAGCTCGTCCGGATGCTCGGTATCGCGGCGGCGCGACGGCCAGGGGTGGAAGTCGACGACCGCGAGGTTCGCTGCCCAGACGACCTGCGCCAGCTCGGTGACGCACAGCTCGTCCGCGTGACGGCCTGACGGGAAGGTGACACGCGCGGTCTCGACCCAGTCCGGGTGGTGCTTCGGAACGCGCTTCTGGTAGATCATCTCGCCCGTGACCCCGTCGGGGAACCGACGAAGCTGGGTCGGCCGCTCGAAGAGCGCGCGCACGATGCCTTCTCCGACCGCGATGTAGTACTCGGCGAGGTCACGCTTCGTCTTCCGCGCCCGAAAGGGCTAGCCACGCGCGCCACGCTACCCGGGACGCAGGAGTTGCGGCCGAAGTTACCCGGGACGGCCCATTTCCGGCGGGGGCGGGACCGCCGGCGGTGTGACACCGCGCCTGCGCCGGACATCGACTGCGGCGGCGACCACGATTGCAGCGACGGCGATAGCAATCGTCCAGAGGCCGATCTGGTTGGCCGTTCGGCGCGCATTCTCCTCCCACTCGCCTCGGAGGATCAGATCCGACGGATCCTTCCTGGGGATGAGGTCGACTCCGTTGGGATAGCGCGACGTGTGCTCCGCCTCCGCCGTGTCGAGGGGAAGAAGAAGCGCGATTGTGACTCCAATCGCGCCGATGGCAGGCACGAAAACGGCCGCCCGGGCTGGGAGGAGCAAGGCGATGACCCCAATCAGCACGACTAGCGTAGAAACGCCGATCGAGAACAGGTAGATCGCGCCGACCGTGGCCTGTGCTGGGTCGGCGAGAACCTCCGCTCCTCTCTTCGTAACGTCCACGGACGGTTTGTCGAGCACGAGCGAGAACGCCATGAGCGAGACGAAGAAGAGCGGGGTGGCGAGGATGCCTGCGACCGCGAGCGGCGCCTTGGGAGCGCGGCGCAGCCGGTGTATCACAGACGGCCTGCCTCGATGACGCGCTGCAGAAACTCTTGCGTACGCGCCTCGCGCGGGGAGGAGAAAATCTGGGCGGGAGGGCCCTCTTCCAGGATGACCCCGGCGTCCAGAAAGCAGATCTTGTCGGCGACCTCTCGCGCGAAGCTCATCTCGTGCGTCGCGATGATCATGGTCATGCCTTCGTTCGCGAGGGTGCGAACGAGGGCCAGGACTTCCCCGACGAGCTGTGGGTCGAGCGCGCTCGTGATCTCGTCGAGGAGCATGAGGCTCGGATTCATCGCGAGCGCGCGGGCGATCGCCACGCGCTGCTGCTGGCCGCCCGAGAGGCGGTCCGGATACTCGTCCGCCTTGTCTTCCAGACCGATGAGCGCCAGCAGTTCTCGGGCCTGGGCCTGCGCCTTGGCTTTCGAAAGCTTGCGCGCCCGGATCGGCGCCAAGGTCACGTTCTCCATCACCGTCATGTGCGGGAAGAGGTTGTACGCCTGGAAGACGATTCCGATCTTGCGTCTAAGGGCGTTGACGTCCACCTTTGCCTCGGTGATCGTCTGACCGTCGACCACGATCGTCCCCGAGTCGACGTGCTCGAGCAGGTTCACGCACCGAAGAAGCGTCGACTTGCCCGAGCCCGACGCCCCGATCAGGCAGACGGCCTGGTGAAGGTCGACTGTCAGGTCGATCCCGTGGAGGACCTCGAGTTCGCCGAAGCGCTTCGTGACGCTCTCGAGCGAGACGAAATGCGAGTTGGCGCCGGTCACACCGCCTGGGCTCGTTCGCGCAGCTCCCGCTCCTTGACGAGGTGGTCGGTAAAGCGGGCGAGCGGGATCGTGAGGATGATGAAGAAGACGGCCGCGACGGTGAAGCCCGCGTAGTTGAAGTAGTCCGAGGAATAGAAGCCTGCCTGCGCCGCGGCCTCGGTGAGCCCGAGGACCGTGATGAGCGCGGTGTCCTTCTGCAGCCCGATGAAGTCGTTCAGGAGTGGCGGGATCACGCGCCTGATCGCCTGAGGCAGGATCACGAAACGGAGCGCCTGCGTGTAGGTGAGCCCGAGCGACCGGGCCGCCATGCGCTGACTCGGATGCACGGAATCGATACCGGCGCGGTAGACCTCGGTCACGTAGGCCGTGTAGACGAGGGTCAGCGAGACGATCCCGTATACGAAGAGCGATCTATCCGAGATGCCGTCGATGGCGAGCGCCGGCACACCGAGGCCGATGATGAAGAGGACGAGAATGAGCGGCGTCCCACGAAAGATGTCCGTGTAGACGATCGCGATGGCGCGCAACGGGGAGAAAGCCCGGCCCGGCAAGCCGCGGATGATTGCGACCCCGAGAGCGAACACGAGGACCAGCGCCTCCGCGATCACCATCAGCTTGATATTCGTCTGGAATCCGTCCCAGACCTGAGGCACCGCGCGAAGGAAGTCGAGCGGGCTGAAGAACGCGTGAAAGAACTTCCCCACGCTCGACCTCCTTCGCGGCGCTTAGCGTCCTACTTCAAGACCGGAACTCGTGTGAACGGGAGCCACTTCTTCTGGAGCCGAGTGAGCGTCCCGTTTGCACGCAACGTCCCGATCGCCTTGTCGAGGAAGGGCTTGAACGTGCTCCCCTTCTCCATCACCGCGCCGTAGAACTCGTTCGTGATGATCTGCCCCGCGACGCCGCCGTAGGCGCCCTTTTTCTTGTTGCTCTGCGAGACGACGATCGGCACGTCGAGGATCAGCGCGTCGCAACGCCCAGCCTCGACCGCGTCGAAGGCGGCCGTCGAGGATGCCGAGTAGACCAGCGGCTTCTTCGCCGGGCGCAGCTTGTGCTGGATGTAGCTGAGGCCAGTCGTGTCTTTCTGCGCACAGGTCTGGAGGCTCTTGAGGTCGGCGATGCGCGTGGGCTTGGCGAGGCCCTTGCGGATGAGAACGCCTTGGTTCGCGTCGAAGTAGGGCGTAGAGAAGCCGACGACCTTCTTCCGCGCTGCCGTGATGGTGACCTCCTCGAAGGCGAAGTCGTACTTCTTCGGCGCGGGCGAGAAGAGGCCGCCGAAGGGCGCGCGCAGCAACTCGACCTTCGGGATCTTCAACTGCTTCGCGATCGCCAGCGAGAGCTCGTACTCGAAACCGGACGGGTTCTTGAGGGTCGTCCCCGACGCCCTTCCGTTCCAGAAGCCCGGTGCCGGCAAGTCGAAGCCGACAATGAGCTTCCCCGGCTCCTTCGTTGGAGGCGCGCTCTGCGCCGAGGCGGTGACGGCGACGACGGCGCTAGCGCCGAGCGCGGCCGCGATCACTGTCCATTTCACGACATCCCTCCTTGTGGGTGATCCGAAAGCCCGAATCTACCGCGCCGACGCCGCACCTGCAGGGAGGCCGATCGCCGGGGTGGACGACGAGTCCCTCGGCGCGGTCTATCGTAAGGGGGTGATCGAAGAGTCGAGAAGCGTGGACATCACTCTCGAGCCGCTCGACGAGTTCGTCGTCATCCAGCCCGTCTCGGACGAGACGGAGACGCGCTCGGGCCTCATCCTCCCGGCATCGGCGGCTGCGGCCGTCGTGTGTCGAACGGGAATCGTCACCGCAATTGGAAGCGACGTGACAGGCGTGGATGCGGGCGACAAGGTGCTCTACCCCGGCGACGCCGGCTACGAGGTCCGGCTCGGTGGAATCGAGGTGCGAGTGCTGAAGCGCGAAGACCTCATCGCCCGAATCCACGACTAGTACACGCGTCCGTAAGTTCGGTCGTGGTTGGCGGTTCCCAGACCGAGCAGTCCTAGGACGCAGGGAGTCCCGATACCTGTTGGTATCGGGCCGACCGAGGACGACGGAATGCGACGTGTCTGGGGGCCCCCGGGCACATCTCTGTACTTGCGGACGCGTGTACTAGGCTCCCCGTGATGCTCGCCTATACGTCCGGGACGCTCCTCGCCGTCGCGGCGCTCGCGGCGTGGATCTTCGTATGGTTGATCGTCGCCGTGAGGGTCCTGCGTCGTCACGATCTTGGAGTCGGAGGGAAGGTGCTCTGGCTCGTCGCCATCCTCGTCGTCCCGGTCCTCGGGCTCTTCATCTACTTCATCTGGGACGCGTCGCGACCGAGGTCGTCGTAGGACGCTGGGGGAACCTCCCGGTTCCCCTAGACCCCTTCCACTGGTTCGCTCCGCGGACAAGGCGCTATCGCGCCTTCCCCCAGACCCCTTCCACTGGACAAGGCACTTCGCGTCTGATGCTTGATCGAAAATCGGCGCGCAGTCGGGGGCGGCCACGACCAAGTCGGGCGTCGCAGTCACGTGTCGTCAGAGGCTCGAAGCCGGTGCGACGCGCGAGGGTGGCGATCCCGCGCCGGATCGTGGCCGTCATCCAGCCCGCGTGAATCTCCGATCAAGCGTCTAGGCGGAGAAGGAGGGATTCGAACCCTCGAGGCAGGGATTTCCCCACCTAACGCCTTAGCAGGGCGCCGCCTTCAGCCACTCGGCCACTTCTCCGGGGACGCTCAGGATATCGGACTCCTCCGCTGGCTCCTGGAGCGCACCGGCCCGAGGGCGTACGGCTAGCCTGTACCTCCCACGGAGGGGTGCCGGAGCGGTCGAACGGGGCGGTCTCGAAAACCGTTAGGCGTGCAAGCGCCTCCAGGGTTCAAATCCCTGCCCCTCCGCTCAATATTCCCGACGCGCTTCTAGCCAGCAACGCGGCGCAGCGGAACGACAGTGGCGCTCGAGGCCGGCTCAGGCTCCCATGCGCTGTGCAGGGCTCGAGCGGATGGAACGATGTCCTGACCGGGAATCGGCCGTCCCAGCAGGTGGCCCTGCCCGATGTCGCAACCCGCCGCACGGAGGCGAGAGAGATGCTCGGCCGTCTCGACACCTTCCGCGATGACCTTGAGCCCCAGACGGTGGGCGAGCTCGATGGTCGAGTTGACGATCGCCTCGTCGCTTCGATCCGAATCCATGCTGGAGACGAACGACCGGTCGATCTTGAGGACGTGCGCCGGCAGGTTCTTGAGCTGGCCGAGGGAGGAGTACCCGACGCCGAAGTCGTCGATCGCGATACGAACGCCCTGGTCGACGAGTCGCTCGAGCATCCTGCTCGCGCGCACGCGATCCGAGAGCAGAACGCTCTCCGTGATCTCTAGCTCGAGCCAAGACGGGTCGACGCCATGCTCTGCAAGCGCGTGAGCGATCTCGTCCGGGAACCGCGCATCCGCCAGGTCGCGACCTGAGACGTTGATGGCAAGGTCGAGCTCGAGCCCCGCGTTCCGCCAGCTGCGAACCTGCTGAAGCGATTGGTCGAGAACGTACCGGGTCAGATTGCGCATGAGGCCACCTTGCTCGGCCGCAGCAAGGAAAGCTTCAGGACCGAGGAAGCCTCGCGTCGGGTGCCGCCAGCGGACGAGTGCCTCCGCGCCGCGCACGACGCCGTGGCGAAGGTCGACCTGCGGCTGATAGTGCACGACGAGCTCGAACCGCTCGATGGCGCGGCGAAGCTCCCCGGTCATCGCGAGTCGGAGTGGCGAGCTGTCGTCGAGACCCGGCGAGAACACCTGGGGTGCGCCGAGGCGCTTGGCCGCGTACATGGCGATGTCGGCGCGTCGCAGGAGCTCGTCTCGCGACGTTCCGTGCGCGGGCGCCAGCGCGATGCCGATGCTCCCCTGCACCTCGAGGGAGACGCCGGCGATCTCGCATGGTTGACCAATGGCGTCTTGGAGCCGCCCTGCGAGAGCGAGAGCCGAGCGCTCATCGACAGCCCGCTCGCTCAGCACTCCGAACTCGTCGCCGCCGAGGCGCGCCACCAGCTCCTCCGGCCCGAGCACATAGTCGAGTCGCTTCGCGATCACTGTCAGGAGGTCGTTGCCGCAGTGGTGACCGAGAGCGTCGTTGACCTCCTTGAAGCGCTCGAGATCGATGAAGAAGACGGCGAGGTCGACGTCCTCCCCGTCTTCAGACGCGAGCGCGTCGTCGAGCCGAGAGCCGAACTGAGTGCGGTTCGCCAGCCCTGTCAGATCGTCGTGGAGCGCCTGGTGCGCGATCGTGTCCAGCTGACGATTCATGCGCCGCGTGACGCTCCGCATGATCGGGAAGAGGCAAAGCCACAGCGAGAGGAGCACGAGCTCGAGAACCGTCGCCACCGTGATCGCTGCGCGCCGGGCGGCGCTCGCAATGGGGCCGTAGTCCTTGTCCACGACGAGGACGCCGCTCGAGCCGTCGCTCAGACGGAACGGGGCATAGGCCCTCAAGATCCGCTTGGACGTTGCACCGACCTCGGTCGAGATCAGCTCGCTCGTGACCGTACCCCCGAGAGCCTCCGCGAGTGATGCCTGCGACGACACGCGTGTTCCTGCACGTTCCGCGTCAGTCGCATACACAAGACGTCCGTCCGGTGCGGCGACGGCGGAAGCAAGCGTCTCTTCGTCCAACACACGGGCCGTGAAGAGTCGGTCGAGCTCGTCCCGCCGAGCAGCCGAGAGCGGCACGCGTAGGTCCGACGGGTGCAGCTGGTCGACGACTGCTTGCGCGACGATGCTGGCCTGGAGTGTCGCCGTATGCTCAGCCCGCCCGCGCTCGAAGTGGCGTATGTAGACGAGCAGGGTCGCGGCCCCGATGCCAAGTGTCAGCGCAGAGAAGAGCACCACGCGCAGGACGAGACGAGGCGGGCGCTGACCGAGCGTCGCAGCGCCGCCTGACGGCGCCGATACCGCCTTGCTCACGGCTTCGTGCCCTTGTTCTGCCCTGGAGCGTTGCCCGAGTTGCCGGGAGCGTTGCCGGAGTTGCCGGGAGCATCGCCCGAGTTGCCGGGAGCATCGCCCGAGTTGCCCGGAGCATCGCCCGAGCTGCCGGGAGCATCGCCCGAGTTGCCCGGCGAGTCGTCGTCGTGACCGGGTGTATTGCCCGAGTTGCCGGGAGCATCGCCCGAGGTGCCCGGCGAGTCGTCGTCGTGACCGGGTGTATTGCCCGAGTTGCCGGGAGCGTCGCCCGAGTTGCCGGGAGCGTCGCCCGAGTTGCCGGGAGCGTCGCCCGAGTTGCC
>JAERMP010000164.1 GCA_016844515.1 Thermoleophilia bacterium
TGATGCGGCATCCGCGCGATCAGGTGCGGCTCGTCGTCGAAGACTCCGGCTTCGCGCGCGTCTGGACGCTTTCTCCATCCGCCCGAAGTGCGTATGCTGGGGCTACCGCGGAAAGGAGGTGGTCCGGCTTGAGTGATGACAGTACGGGCAGTAGAGGTACCAGCGGGTAGAGGCGTGCCCCCGGGACCACCGGGAAGCGCCTAGCCAGCGTAGGGGGCTCGCGCGTTGCGCCGCACTCGTCTCATCGCGAGAGGAGTGCCGGAAGCGCCTCTACTAATCCAACGCTGGTGTCCGGTACGAGGGGCCGCCTTGCGCGGCCCCTCGACGTTTTCGGGTCAGGCGGCGAGCCTGGCAGGCGCTGCCTGCTCGACGAGCGCAACGAGGTGGATGCGGAGGCGCTCCGCGACGATCGGGCTGACGAGGCGGCCCTCAGCATCGAAGACCTCGTGCGCGCGAGGCACGGGAAGCCCGCCGTCGATGACGCGCGCGCCGGCGATGCCGAGCACGCGCCGGAGATCCTGCTGTGCCCACATGGCGCCGTACTGCCCCGGCGTAGCACCTGCCACTGCGACAGTCTTGCTCGACAGAGCTGCCTCGCGATGCGGTCGTGATGCCCAGTCCACGGCGTTCTTGAGGACGCCGGGTATCGAGCCGTTGTACTCCGGTGTCACGAAGAGCAGGGCGTCGGCGGAGCGGATCTGCCGCCGCAGCTCGTGTACTGCGGCGGGCTCCTCAGCGCCGTCGATGTCGGCGTCGAAGGGCGGAAGGGCGCCGAGCCCGTTGTACAGCTCGATCTCCACACCGTCGGGCGCGACTTCGCGAGCCGCCCGGGCGAGGGCCGTGTTGTACGACCCTGCCCGGAGGCTGCCCGAGATGGCGAGGACTTTCACGCTCAACCTGCCTTCACTGCCGAGAACGTCGCGGTGAGCTTGACGTCGTTCGGGAGCAGGAAGCCACCGCCCGGGAGCGGTGCGTTCCAGTTGAGGCCCCAATCGGTCCGGTCGATCGTTCCCTCGAGGTCGATGCCAACGCGATCGTTGCCCCAGGGATCGACGCCGCTGCCGACGAACGTTCCGCGAAGCGTGACCGGCTTCGTGATGCCCTTGATGGTGAGCTCGCCCTCGACTCGGAGATCGTCGCCGCGGAACTCGATCTCCGTTGACTCGAAGCTGAGCTCGGGGTAGCGCTCGACGTCGAAGAACTCGGGCGACTGCAGGTGCCCGTCGCGGTTCTCGTCAAACGTCGTGATGCTGGCGACGGCGACCGTTCCCTGAATCGACGGCTCTTCGCCGCCCCCGATGGCACCGCTGACCACGGGTGCGCGCCCCTTCACCGTCGCGAGCCCGAGGTGCTTGATGTGGAACTCCACCGCCGAGTGCGCGGGGTCGATCGACCAGGTGCCGGCCGGGATGACGGTGGCCGAAGTGTCTGCGAGGATGGACATGGACACGCTCCTTTGCGTTCGCTACTATTGAGTACACAAGCAACTGTAGCGGGAGATACATGCCTAGTCAAGTATTGAGTGAACAATCTTTGGAGGTCCAGACGTTCGGGACTCTGCTGCGCGCGTACGCCGCAGTGACGCGGCAGCTCAACGCGGAGCTAACGGCCGATCACGGCCTCACGATCTCGGACTACGAGGTGCTGCTCCGCCTCGCCCGTGCGCCGGAAACGCGAATGCGCCGTGTCGACCTCGCCGAGCAGGTGCTCCTTACCGCATCGGGCGTAACACGGCTGCTGGATGGTCTCGAGCGCGACGGGTTCGTGGAGCGTGGCTCGTGCGAGACCGACCGCCGGGTCGTTTACGCGATCCTGACCGACCCGGGCCTGGCGAAGCTTCGTGAGGCCTCAGCGAGTCATCTCGCGCAGATCGACGCTCTCTTCACGACCCGCTTCGACGAGGTCGAGCTCAGTGAGCTGAGTGCGCTGCTCGTTCGTCTCGCCGAGGACGAGCCTTCGGCGTGTGAGCCCGTCCCCTAGGTCAGCCCTCGCGGAAGTTCTGCCAGTAGCGGCTCGGCGTGGGGCCGCGCTGCCCCTGGTACTTCGAGCCGATCCCCTCTGAGCCGTACGGGCGCTCGGCGGGCTCCGTGAGCTGGACGAACGAGATCTGGCCGATCTTCATCTCCGGGTAGATCGTGATCGGGAGGTTGGCGACGTTCGAAAGCTCGAGCGTGACGTGACCGTCCCAGCCCGGGTCGATGAAGCCGGCGGTCGAGTGGATCAGCAGACCCAGGCGGCCAAGTGAGCTCTTCCCCTCCAAGCGGGCTACCAGATCGTCAGGAAGTGTGATCCGCTCGAGCGTCGAGCCGAGAACGAACTCGCCGGGGTGGAGGATGAACGCCTCGTCGCCCGTCACCTCGACGAGCTCGGTCAGCTCCTCCTGCTGCGCCTTGACGTCGATGAACGGATAGCGGGAGTTGCGGAAGACGCGGAAGTAGCGGTCGGCGCGCACATCGAGGCTCGACGGCTGCATGAGCTCCGGGTCGTACGGCTCGATCCCGATGCGTCCCTCGGCTATGAGTCGGCGGATCGTGCGATCGGAGAGGACCACCCAGCGATCCTAGATGCATGATCGGGCCGCGACGCCTTGTGACAACTTGTCACATAGCAACGGTCGCTCGTGCGGGCGTGATGAGTTCACTGCGATAGGGTCCACGCAGCGGTGTCGATGCTGTTCCCACCGATCGACCCGAACGAGCGGTTTCGCGGGCGTCGGGATGCGGCAAGGCGCAGGAAGCGCCTTCGTCGTGGCGCTGCGGTTGGTGCCGTGCTGGTAGGCGTCGCAGCGGTGGGCGCCGGGGCGCAGTTCGTGAGCACGGGCAGCGCTCCCCCGACCGGTGCCGAGCGCGCGGATGTCGCTCTCGCGCCGTCAACTGGACCGCGAGCGCTCCCGGTCGAGATCAGAGGCGTCCACGTCTCGATGGGGCTTGCATCGCTGCCCGGCAAGCTCGACGAGTACCTCGATCTCGAACGCGATGGCCTCACTGCGCTCGAGCTCGACGTCAAGGACGAGAACGGTCAGATCGGCTTTGCGTCGCGTGGAATTCCGCTCGCCGCGAAGGTCGGTGCCGCGCGAGACTTCTTCTCGCCGCGGGCTGTCGCGCAACTTGCCGACGAGCGCGACGTGTATCTGGTTGGGCGCGTCGTGGTCTTCGAAGACCCGATCTTGTCAGGCGCACGGCCCGACCTCGCGATTCGTCGTTCGGATGGCTCGGTCTGGCGTGATTCGGCGGGGCTCGGGTGGACGAACCCCTACGACAAGCGCGTCTGGGACTACAACGTCGACGTCGCTGCGGCCGCAGCACGCGCCGGCTTCGACGAGATCATGTTCGACTACGTGCGCTTTCCGTCCGACGGAGACGTCGAGAGCGCCGTCTACCGCAATCGCGGCGCGCTCACGAAGCGAGAGGCAGTGCCTGCGTTCCTCCGCTATGCCGCGCGCCGGCTCGAGCGCTACGACGTTCGCATCTCGGCTGCGGTGTTTGGCCTCGCAGCGGCTCGAGACCTTGGAATCGGGCAGCTTCCCAGGCGTATGGCGCCGCACGTCGACACGCTGTACGCCATGACGTACCCGTCGCTCTTCGGACCCGGCGAGCTCGGGATCGCTGATCCGAGCCTCGCGCCCGGAGAGACAGTTTCGCGTGCCCTGAGAAAGTTCTCGATCACGCTTCGGGGCTCGCATGTTCTCGTCGTGCCCTGGGTGCAGGACTTCACCTTCACCACGCCCTTCGAGATCGAGCAGGTCCGTGCCCAGATCGATGCGGCCCGCCGGGCGGGGGCGAAGGGGTTCATGCTCTGGAACGCGGAGGGCGTGTATACCGACGGCGCCCTCGATCCTCCGTAGTGCGACGACGTTGTGAGTGCCGATTAGCGCAGCGGCCGCGAAGCGGACGCCTTCACGGATCTTCGCGCGGCCGGAATCTGCGCTAGCGGATTCCGGTCTTGCGCAAGGATCAGGGGGCTAGCCGCTCGCGGCTCCAGCCGCCGTGGGAGCGGACGAAGCGAATGCGGTCGTGAAGTCGGTTGTCCCGGTGCGCCCAGAACTCGATGCTCTCGGGGACCAGGCGATAACCGCCCCAGGATGGCGGCAGCGGTATCTCGCTTCCGTCGAAGCGCTGCTCGGCTTCGGCGACGCGCGCTTCGAGGTCCGAGCGCGAGGCAAGGGGCTGGGTCTGCGGCGACGCCCAGGCGGCGATCTGGCTCGCGCGTGGTCGACTGCTCCAGTAGGCCGCTGACTCCATCTCGTCGACCTCCTCTACCGCCCCCTCGACCCGGACCTGCCTGCCAAGCTCCCACCAGTGGAGCACGACTGCAGCTCGCGGATTCTCCCGCAGCTCTTCGCCCTTGCGCGAGGCCCGATTCGTGAAGAAGGTCAGGCCACGTTCGTCGATCCCGCCCAGGAGCACAATCCGCGCCGACGGACGGCCGCTCGAGTCCGCTGTCGCGAGCGTCATCGCCTCAGCCTGCGGCACGGCCTCTCGGGCCTCTGCGAGCCACGCATGCAGCTGGGCGATTGGGTCGTCGGCGAGGTCGTGCTCGTCCATCGAAGCGAGCCTATTGACTTGACTCCTCGCACCCGTGAGACTGCCCGACCATGTGCCTGATCTTCCTGCTCGCGCTTTTCGCACCGCGCGTCGCGTTCGCGCTGTTGTGGATCTTCGGCGACCGGGTCGATCTCGCGTACGGGTCGTTCATCTGGCCGCTCCTGCTGCTGATCTTCATGCCGTGGACGGGGATCATGTACGCGCTCCTCTGGTCTCCGGTCGGAGGCGTCGAAGGGGCGGAGTGGATCCTGATCGGCCTCGCCGTGGCCGTGGACATCATGTCCTGGAGCGCACGGGCAGCGAAGCAGCGTTACGCGGCGTACTAAGTCGTAAGAACCGACAGCGCCCTCGGATAGGCTGCCGCGCGTGGCTGCGACCCGCGTGATCGAGCTCCGGACGGAGATCCCGGGTCCGCGCACTCGCGAGATCCTCGAGCGGGAGCGGCACGCTGTTGCGCGCCCACTGATCGTGCACGCGCCGATCGTTGCGGCGGAGGCTCGTGGATCCACGATCACCGACGTCGACGGGAACACCTTCGTGGATTTCGTCGGCGGAGTGGGCGTGGCGAATGTCGGACACAATCATCCGCGGGTCGTCGAGGCGATCGCGGAGCAGGTCGAGCGCTTCCTCCACACGGACTTCACGGTGGTCGCCTACGAGGGCTACATCGCGCTTGCGGAGCGGCTCGGGGCGCTCGTCCCGATCGCAGGAGAGACGAGAGGCGCGTTCTTCAGCGCGGGCGCCGAAGCGGTCGAGAACGCGGTCAAGCTCGCCCGGCTCTACACCGGACGGACCTCACGGACACACCCGTACAAGCAGGGCCTCGGTCCGTTCGCGCCCGAGGTCTATCGGGCGCCGTATCCGAACGCGTATCGCGGTCCCGACGTGGACTCGGCCCTGGCCGCGCTCGAGCGGATGTTCGTGACCCACGTTCCCGCCGACCACATCGCTGCGATCGTCTTCGAGCCCCAGCAGGGCGAAGGCGGGTTCATCCCTGCGGCGCCGGAGTTCGTTCGCGGGCTGAGGCGCATCTGCGACGAGCACGGGATCGTCCTCATCGCCGACGAGGTGCAGACGGGGTTCGGTCGGACGGGGCGGATGTTCGCGATGGAGCATTTCGACGTCGAGGTCGACCTGCTCATTCTCGCCAAGTCCATCGCCGGCGGGCTTCCGCTCTCTGGAGTGGTCGGTCGGGCCGCGATCATGGACGACCCGCACGCCGGTGCGATCGGCGGCACGTTCATCGGGAACCCGGTCGCGCTGGCAGCTGCGGCGGCGGTTCTCGACGTCTTCGAGGAGGAACGGCTCGTCGACCGAGCTGGGCTCGTCGGCGACGCGATCCGCACCAGGATGCTCGACTGGCAGCGCCGCTGGCCGCAGATCGGGGACGTTCGCGGGATGGGAGCCATGCTCGCCATCGAGCTCGTGCGCGACCCGGATTCGAAGACGCCAGCCCCCGAGTTGGCGGAGGCCGTCCTCGACGAGGCGCTTCAGCGTGGGCTCATCCTCTTGAAGGCCGGTGTCTTCGGGAACTGCATCCGCGTGCTCTGCCCGCTGACGATCGCCGACGCCGAGCTCGACGAGGGTCTCGGCGCCTGGGAAGAAGCCCTCTCGACCGTGCTCTAGTACCTGGCGCAAGACCGGAATCCGCTCGCGCGGCCGGTTGCGGGCTGATGCTGGGGGAACCTCCCTGTTCCCCCAGACCCCCTCCACTGGTCCGCGGCGCGGACAAGGCGCTCCGCGCCTTCCCTGAAGGCGTCCGCTCCGCGGCCGCGGCCGGGGTGTCTTCTACTGATGCCTAGCCAACGGGCCTTCGCTCGGCAAGACTTCGAGCGTGTCCACCAGGGAGGAACGGAAGCTCGTCACGGTCGTGTTCGCCGACCTCGTCGGCTCGACCGCACTTGCGAGCGACGAGGATCCCGAGCGCGTTCGGGTCCGCCTCGAGCGCTTCTATGACGCGATGGCGGAGGAGATCGAGCGTACGGGTGGCACGGTCGAGAAGTTTGCCGGGGACGGAGTGATGGCGGTCTTCGGCGCGCCCGCCGCGCTCGAGGATCATGCCGAGCGGGCTCTACACGCCGCGCTCGCGATGCAACGCCGGCTCCGGGAGCTGTTCGGGGGGGAGATCGAGCTGCGAATCGGCGTGAACACGGGTGAGGCCGTGGTCGGCGAGCTCCGCCAGGGTGGCTCTTTCGTGGCCGGAGATGCGATCAACGTGTGCGACCGGCTTCAGAAGGCTGCGGAGCCGGGGGGAGTTCTCGCCGGTGAGCGCACGGTCGCCGTGGCGAGCGGAGCCTTCGAGTTCGGCGAGCTTCGAACCGTCGAGGCGAAAGGCAAAGCCGGAGGAGTCGCCTGTCGACCTGTCCTCCGCGCCCTTTCCCTCATGCGCCCGCGGGGCGTGGGAGGCCTCCACCGCGTTTTCGTCGGCCGTGAGACCGAGCTCGAGCTGCTTCGAGCGACCTATCGGCGGGCCGCGGCCCACGCCGAGCCGCACCTCATCACCATCGTCGGCGAGCCGGGGGTCGGGAAGACGCGTCTCGTCCGCGAGCTGTGGGAGATCCTCGCCGAGGAGGAGCCCGTGCCCGTCCGACGTACGGGCCGTTGCCTCCCGTATGGCGACGGGATCACCTACTGGCCCCTCGGCGAGCTGCTGAGAGAGCACTTGGGGCTCCGTGACAGCGATCGGCCGGATGTGGCTCTACAGAAGCTCGAGGGGCGCGAGATCCTCGGCCTTGCCCTCGGCCTCGACGT
>JAERMP010000165.1 GCA_016844515.1 Thermoleophilia bacterium
TCCACGACGAGCAGCACGGCATCGACGTCTTCGAACGACGCATCCACGGTCTGCTGCATACGCTGGGTCAGCGCGTCCATCGGCCGCTGGAACCCTGGAAGGTCGACGAGCGCGAGTTGGTAGTCGACGCCGTTCGCGATACCGAAGAGCCGACGACGAGTTGTGTTCGGCACCTTCGACGTGATCGCGATCTTCTCGCCGCAAAGCGCGTTCACGAGCGTGGACTTGCCGACGTTCGGGCGGCCTGCGACGGCAACGAACCCACTTTTCACGAGGGCCTTTCTTTGGGGCACCCCATCCCACCACCCACTGCGATCGTAACGAGGAAACACACACGTGTGGGACACAGCCCAGTCGCGGTTGTGTGCCGATTTGCGCACAGGTTTATGGCCGCCGTCATAGCTCTAACGACTCCGGGAGGAGCTCGTCCGGGGTCATCGTCACGACGCGGCCGCCGTTGCGGAACACCACGCGCTCGACACCCATCTCGTGCAGCCACTGCCGGCAGCCGCCGCAGGGAGACGCGGTTATCGCGGCCGCGACGAAGTCCCCGGGCCGATATCCCTCGGCGACTGCCCTCGAGAAGGCCGTCCGCTCGGCGCAGACACCGAGTGGGTAGGCGGCGTTCTCGACGTTCACGCCCTCGATCACACGGCCATCTTGTGCGAGCACGGCGCAGCCGACGTTGAAGTTGGAGTACGGCGCGTACGCGCGCTCGGCGGCGGCGTCGGCGGCCGCCAGCAGCTCCGCATCGGACAGCGGCGGGCTCATCCGAAGGCCTGGAAGAGGAAGAGGGTGACGAGCGCGCCGAGCACGGCGCCGCTCGCCACTTCCGACGTGGAGTGCACACCGGTCTCGACACGGGTTTGGGCCACGAGCAAGGCCATGATGAACGTCACGGAGGAGATCAGGAAGCGGTGGGCGGAATCGTCGAGGATCAGCGTCACAGCCATCCAGCCGGCGAACGCGACCGCAGCGTGCCCGGAGGGAAGCCCGCCGCGCAGTGGAGTCCCACGCCCCGTGTACGCCTTGACCACGATCACGATGATCACGGTCACCGTGAATGCGACGAGGGTGAGCTCCGCGGGCGCGTCGGAGAGCCGGGTGAGGAAGCGCGAGCTCCGCGTGGCGACCTCGCCGGAGAAGACGAGGTACCCGACCGCAACGGCGTTGAGAGAGGCAACGAGGACTGCGCCCGCGGCGATGTCCTTGGCGATCTTCGCCAGCGGATCGAACGACGTCGAGGCGACGTCGACGGCGGCCTCTACAGCCGTGTTCACGAGCTCGGCCACGAGCACGAACGTGATCGCGAGAAGCAGGACTGCCAACTCGAGCTTGGTGGCGCCGAAGCCGACTGCCGCGACGAGGACGACGACGGCCACGGCGAAATGGATCCAGAGGTTCCTCTGGGTGCGCACCGCATGGACGATCCCCTCGGCGGCGTGGTTGAAGCTCTGGAAGAGCGAAGGGCTGCGATGCCTCGTCATCGCGCGGCGTGCACCCGCTCCCGGGCCTCCATCTCGTCCCCGTGGTCGTACCCGAGCAGATGTAGGAGACCGTGGACGAGCGGCTCGCGCCACTCCGATCCGACGACCTGCGGGCAGAGAACGACGTCTCCGAGCGCCCGCGGTGTGCCCTCCGGCAGGTCGTCGCGCCCGTCGAGCGGGAACGACAGCACGTCGGTAGCCTCGTCGACGCCGAGGTGCTCTCTCTTGAGCGCGCGGATCTCGTCCGACGCGACAAAGGCAATACCGAGCTCTCCGGCATCGATGCCCTCTGCGGCGAGGACGCGCTGCGCGAGCTGCGCCGCAGCGTCCGCCTCGACGGACATCCCGCTTCGATTCGACGTTTCGACGTCGATCACCGGCGACGGGCGGTGCCGGTCTCCTCGGCGTGGCGCTTGTACGCCTCGACGATCCGCTGCACGAGCTTGTGCCGCACGACGTCGTCGTTCCCGAACTCGACAAACGAGATCGCATCGATCCCGGCGAGGATCTCGCGCACCTGGATGAGGCCGGATGCCTGCTCGTGCGGAAGATCGACCTGGGTCACATCGCCGGTGACGACCATCCTGGAGCCGAAGCCGAGCCGTGTCAGGAACATCTGCATCTGCTCCGGCGTAGTGTTTTGCGCCTCGTCGAGAACGATGAACGAGTCGTTGAGAGTTCGTCCGCGCATGAAGGCGAGTGGCGCAACCTCGATCGTCCCGCGCTCCATGTAGCCGGCGAGACGCTCCGCGTCGAGCATGTCGTACAAAGCGTCGTAGAGCGGCCGCAGGTACGGGTCGACCTTGGCGAGTATGTCACCCGGGAGGAATCCGAGCCGCTCGCCGGCCTCCACGGCCGGGCGCGTGAGGATCACGCGCCCGACGGCGCCCTCGGAGAGCGCAGACACAGCAAGAGCCATCGCGAGGTACGTCTTGCCCGTTCCGGCCGGCCCGATCCCGAACGTCACCGTTCCCGCCCGAATGGCATCCACGTAGCGCTTCTGGTTCACCGTCTTCGGCGTGATGTTCTTGCCTCGATGGCGCCAGATGACGTCGTCGAAGACGTTGTGCGGGTCGTCGGCTTGATCGATGGCGTTGAGCACTGCGCCGACCGTGTCCGGGTCGATCTGATGACCTCCCTCGATGAGCTCGACGAGCTCGTCGAGAACCGCGCGGGCGGCAGTGACGCGCTCGTCGTCGCCGCCGAGCGTCAGCCGGTTCCCGCGCAGCGCGATCGTGCAATCGAGCCGCTCGCGAAGCGCGTCGAGGACACCATCCTCGATTCCCGCGAGCTCAGCCGCGACCTCGTTCGAGACATCGAGCACCTGCTGCATCAGGCGCAGTGTAGGGGTGGGATCAGGCGAGTTTCTCTTTGACGAGTTGGCTCACAGTGGAGCCGTCTGCGCGTCCCGAGACCTGGTGCATGACGCCCGCCATGACCCGCCCCATGTCACGAATGTTCGTCGCGCCGACCTCCGAGATGACGTCGTCGATGATCTCCTCGATCTCGTCCTCCGAAAGCGGCTCGGGCATGAACTCCTCGAGGATCTCGAGCTCGTACTCCTCGTCCTCTGCCTGCTCCTCGCGGCCGCCGGCACGGAACGCCTCGGCCGCCTCCAGCCGGCGCTTGCGCTCGCGTTGCAGTACCTGGAGCTCCTCGTCGTCGGAGAGCGAGCGCTGGAGCTCCTTTTGCGCGCCTTGCAGCGAGTTGAGGACGAGGCTGAGCGCATCGCGACGATCCTCGTCGCGCGCGAGCCGGGCGGCTTTGAGCTCCGCTTCGATTCGTCCGATCAAGCTCATGCGGTCGCCTCCAGGGCCCGGGCGATGCGCTCCGTGTCCGGACGGCCACCGAGGACGTGCCAGTGGAGGTGGAAGATCGTCTGGCCTCCGGGCGCTCCTACGTTCACGAGCACACGGTATCCCTCGAGGCCGGCGATCTCCGCCGTCTCGGCGACAAAGCGGAGCATTCGGGCCGCCTCCGGGTCGGGAAACGCGGCCACGTCTTTGAACGTGTCGACGTGTCGCACCGGGAGTACGAGAAGGTGCGTCTCGGAGATCGGGTTGATGTCGCGGATGGCGACGAAGCCGTCCGCGCTGTGCACGTGGTCGCCCTCGGCGACGAGCCGACAGAAAAGGCAGTCCTCACGCGGCGACGGCAAGGATCCCCTCCTCCGAGAGCGCGATGGCGCGAGCATTGACGAGCTTGCCCACTTCGGCGTCGAGGAGCCACGGCGTGTAGTCCGAGCCGTACCCGCGACCGGGTCGGTCGACGAGCACGCTGTCCGTCGTCCCCACCTTCGACTTCCAACGCCGGCGGCAAAGCTCGTCGGAGAGCGCGCGAAGCCGTGCGCTCCGCTCCTTCTTCACCCGAGGTGGAACCGTGTCGGCTGCTGCCGTCGCCGTGCCCGGCCGTGGTGAGTACGGAAAAACGTGGACCTTCGTGATCCCGGCAGTTTCCACGAGCTCGAGCGTGCTGCGAAAGGCGTTCTCGTCCTCGCCCGGGAAGCCGACGATGACGTCGGCGGTGAGATTGAAGTCGCGGAGGGGCTCGAGCTTGCCGAGGTACTGCGCCGCCGTGTAGCGGCGACCCATCGACTGGAGGACCGCATCGTCTCCCGATTGGAGTGGGACGTGCAGGTGGGGCGACGCCGCCGGAACCTCGCGGAGGGCGGTGACGAGCTCGTCCGTCAGGTGGTTGACCTCGATGGACGAGAGCCGTAGGCGCTCGACTCCGGGAACGGCACCTGCCTCGCGGATGAGGCGGGGAAGCGTGAATCCCGCCTCGCGGTCACGGAAGCACCCGAGGTTGACGCCGGTCAGGACGATCTCCCGATGCCCCTGCTCGACGCGCCGCGCGATCTCTCGCAGGACAGCATCGGCACTCCGACTCCGCGTCGCGCCGCGCACGAGCGGGATCACGCAGAAGGCGCACGAGAACGAGCAGCCGTCCTGGATCTTCACGAAGACGCGCGTCCGCTCCAGGCGCGTTTCGGCCTGCACGCACGCGATCGCCCCCACATCGCCGGCGATCGCCGCCGGCGTCTCCTCGCTCGGGCGTCGGACGACAGTCACGTTTGCCGGCATCCCGCTAAACGCACCCTCGAGGCGCGCGCCGCAGCCGGTCGCGTACACACGACCGTGGGATCGGGCGGCGCGCGAGACAGCCTGCCGGGACTTCGAGACCGCTTCGTTCGTCACACAGCAGGTGTTGACGACTGCAATGTCGGCTGTGCTTCGCTCCGTGGTTTCGACGTGGCCGTCCGAAAGCAGCTGCTCGCGCACGGCTTGGACATCCGTGTAGGAGACCTTGCAGCCGAGGAAGCGGACCGAGAAAGTCGCCATCGAGGCGTCAAGCTTAATGCGCGTGGCGCCGTAGACACAGTCGCGGCTCCGGTCTCGCCGTTGCCGAGCGGCCCTTGTAACAACTTGTAACTTGAGATCGAGCCTCTCGACAACCCGCGTCGGAGCTTGGAGATCGGCGCGCGGCGCTTCCTTGCAACAACTTGTTACAAGGTGTCAGTGGGGCCCGTCCGTGGCAACGAACACGTGGGCAGCCCAGCCTTCGAGCTCCAGACCGCGCACCACCGTCCACCCGTCCGCACGAGGTCGTTCACCGGCGACGTAGCCGGAGGTGACGACCGTGCGAGCCGGCTGGCGCGCGAGCAGGGCCTCGACCACCGCGAGCTCGATGTTGGCGACGACGAGGTCGGCTGGCGGCAGGTCGTCCCGTAAGACGTCCGCCTCATGCACCACGACCGACACGCCGTTTCGCCGTGCAGT
>JAERMP010000166.1 GCA_016844515.1 Thermoleophilia bacterium
CCCATGTGCAGCGAGGCGAGCCCGACCTCGGAGGTGCCGGTCAGGTACAGCCCGTCGGCCTCGAGCGCGTAGATGTTCGCGCGATCGGTCGGGAAGAAACCTGTCCCGTACATCGCCTCCTCGCGCACGAGAACGGGCGGGATCACCGGTGTGAAGCCTGCCTCGGTCAGATGAGCGAGAGCGAACTGGTAGAGGGCCATGGCAACGAGCGCCGAGTCGCCGATCACATAGCCGAAGCGTGCGCCGGAGACCCGTGCGGCGCGCTCCATGTCGAAGCGGCCGATCTCGGTGTGCTCGCGCGGCGTCGCGAGCGCGGGTGGTTCGCCCCAGCGGCTGCTCTCCGTAGCATCGTCCTCGGTCTCCCTCCTTGAGCTCGGCCTTCACCGGCTTCAGCCCTTCGAGCTCTTCGGGTGTCGGCTTGCCCTTGAGCTTCGTCTTGCCGCGCAGCTCGTCGACGCGCGGGATCAGCGAGCGCCACTGCTCGTCGGCCGCGAGGAGCGCGTCGAAGTCCTCCGCCGCACCCTTGCGGGCGAGCGCAGAACGCCAGCCGTCGACGTCGCTACGGGCGGCCTTGAGGTCGATCATGGATGAGAGTCTAGAAAGCCGCTACCGGCTTAGCTGCCGGCGGCCGACGAGACGTATGCCGCGACGTCGGCGAGCTGCTGCTCCGTGAGCGTGGCGGAGAAGGACGGCATGCCCCCCTGGCCGTTCGTCACGCGGTCCAGCGCGAACTCGTAGCTCGGCTTCGTTTCGTCGAAGTTCGGCCCGACGGCGCCTGTCGTGCCTGCGTCGGCGAGGGTGTGGCAACCGCCACAGGACGAGGCTCCAAGGAAGATCTCTTTGCCGGCGGCGGGATCGCCCTCGACTGCGGGCCCGGTCTCGGTCGTCTCCGTGTTTCTGTCGTCTCGGTCTGGGTCGTTTCCGTCGTGGTCGTCTCGGTGGTCGCGGTCGTACCCTCGACAGTCTCGGGTGTCGCGGTCACGGTCTCCTCGCCGCCGCACCCGGCTGTGGCGAGGCCGAGAGCCCCGACGAGGACGACGAACACCATAGCTGCACGACGCATCGGCGCGATCCTATACACGACGCGCGGACGGATGTCGCGTTAGCGCATCGGCGCCCGAAACGAGAGAGAGCCGCAAGTGGCGGCGCTGCGAGCCGCCTTCGCAGCCCCTTGAGCTTGAAGGCGAGGAAGATCTCGGTGATGCCGCGCGAGAGCGCGATGATCCCGACGTAGACCACGAGCAGGATCGCCTTCTCCTTGTGATTTCCGGCGACCCAGAAGGCGAGCAGGATCTCGATCAAGCCGGCCATGAGCTGCAGCCACCAGAGCTCGAACTGATCCTTCGTGATGAACGCGACGGTGATATCGAAGATGCCCTTGACGAGCAGAAAGAGCCCGACGAGAGCGGAGAGCGTCGCGAACGTGTCGTACGGGTGCCAGATGGCGTAGAGCCCGCCGAGGATGAACAGGATGCCGAGAAAGGCATGGATCCACTTCCATCCGGTCGTCGACACCGCGATCTGGAAGAGCTCGTTCACTCCCGCGACGATCGCGATCACACCGAAGAGGTACGAGATCGCTGCAACGCTCGTGTAGTCCCACTGAAACACGATCAGCGCGAACACGAGCCAGGCGATGCCTGTGAGGAGGAAGAGCCACCACTTGTCGGCTGCCTCCTCGACGACCTCGCGCTCGTCGAACAAGTTGTTCATCGTTCCTCCCTGATTCGAAATGCTCTTCGCCGCGCGCGGATTCTGCGAGTCGGCGGCGATTCCTCCCGTACGATCTCCCGCGAGATCCGACGAAGGAGAGGAAAGAGCGATGACTGACGTAACGGTGAAGCATCTCGATGAGCTCGAGTCGCACGGCGGGAACGGCCGGTTCCTGTTCGCGCGCAAGGGGCTCGGCGTGACCTCGTTCGGCATGAACGTCGAGCGCTTTCCGGCGGGTTACGCGGACTATCCCGACCACGACCACTCCAAGGACGGGCAGGAGGAGGTCTACTTCGTCGTTGATGGATCGGCGACGCTCCACGCCGGTGAGGAGGCCTTCGAGCTGACACCGGGCACGTTCGCTCGCGTGGGGCCGGAGCAGAAGCGGAAGCTCGTGCCCGGAGACGACGGCGTGACGCTCCTGGCGCTCGGCGGCGTGCCAGGGACGTTCGAGGCCCACGTTTAGATGATCGTCGAGCGGAGCATGCACCCGTCCTGGCTCTCCAACGCCTTCCTGCTCGCGGACGGGCCTGGCGGAACTGCGGTTTTCGTCGACAGCGGTGCACCTCTCGAGCCTCTCCTGGACGTCGTCGAGCGCGAGCGTCTGACGCCCACGCATCTCCTCGTGACACACGGCCACGAGGATCACATTGCGGGCAATGACGAGCTCGTCGAGCGCTTCGGTCTCGAGGTGACGGCGGGCGCCGTCGAGACCGGTGATCTACGCATCGAGTCCCTCGCAACACCGGGACACTCCAACGACGGGGTCTCGTTCGTCGTGGGCGACATCTGCTTCACGGGCGACACGCTGTTCCGCGATGCGGTGGGCGGTGGCCCGGCCGACGAGATGCGCCGGTCCGTGATGGACGTGCTCATGGCTCTCCCACACCATCTGCGAGTGCTTCCTGGGCACACGGACGAGACGACCATCGGCCGCGAGTGGGAGGAGAACCCGTTCGTGCGCTTCTGGCGCGGCCTCGATGCCGAGGACGGCCGGTCCTGCCGCGTGCATGGCGACGACGCCACGCTCGTCGTCTGGTCGCCGGACTACGACGGGAAGGGCAAGGCGCTCGTCCGGTTCGCGGACGGAGCCGAGGCAATCGTCGGAGCGTCGCGGATCGAAGGGTTCTAACCCAGGAGGTTCATATGGCCGTCAAGCTCCACCGCTGCAGGTTCACCTGGTTCAAGGTCGCTCACCCATGCTGGACGGTCCAGAAGGCACTCGACGACCAGGGGATCGAGTACGAGATCGTCAAGGAGCCCACGTTCCCTCGGGGCAAGCGGACGGTCGTCATCGAGCACACCGGTCAGCACTTCCTCCCTGCGATCGAGCTCGAGGACGGCTCCTGGTACCGCGAGGACTCGAAGACCATGGCCCTCGAGATCGCTGCGGGCGGGCTTTTGGGGAAGGCAGGGCAGCACGCGACCTAGATACCCTAGTAGGGTATACTCCTTTCGACCAATACGACCGAGAGGAGAACCGTGAGCGAGACCGCCACTTACACCGTGCCCGCGATTCACTGCGGACACTGCGCGATGTCGATCCGCGAAGAGGTATCCGAGATCGAGGGCGTCGAGGACGTCGACGTCGACCTCGACACCAAGGTCGTGACCATCAAAGGACTGGAGCTCGACGACGCCGCACTCCGTGCCGCGATCGTGGAAGCCGGGTACGAGGCTGCGTGACCGCAACTGCGACACCCGACGCCGAGACCCGCGTCGACCTCGCCCTCGAGGGCATGACCTGCGCCTCATGCGCCACGCGCATCGAACGAAAGCTGAACAAGCTCGAGGGAGTCGAGGCTGCCGTCAACTACGCGACCGAGCAGGCCGCGGTCCGATACGACCCCGAGCGGGTGGCTGTCGCCGACTTGATCGGCGCCGTCGAGGCGGCCGGATATCACGCCCGGCTGGCGACGGAGGCGGTCGAGGACGAGGACCGAGCGCGCATGCTGCGCACGAGGCTCGTCGTCGCTGCGGTCTTGACTGCGCCGCTGACCCTGCTCGCGATGATCCCGCCGCTGCAGTTCGAAGGCTGGGAGTGGCTCGCGTTCGCGCTCGCCACACCAGTTGTGTTGTGGGCGGGGTACGGCTTCCATCGCGCCGCGATCATGAATGCCCGCCACCTGGCCGCGACGATGGACACCCTGATCTCGATCGGGACTCTCGCCGCCTGGGGATGGTCGGTCGTGGCTCTCCTCGCGCTGAGCGAGGCCGACACGTACTTCGAGGTCGCCGCGGTGATCACGACGCTGATCTTGCTCGGCCGCTATCTCGAGGCGCGTGCCAAGCGCCGTTCGAGCGCCGCGATCCGCGCGCTCCTCGAGATGGGAGCGAAAGAAGCCCGGATCCTTCGCGACGGCACCGAGGTCTCGGTGCCGATCGACGAGGTCGTGATCGGGGATCTCATCGTCGTCAGACCGGGGGAGAAGATCCCAACCGATGGTCAGGTCGTCGAGGGCGCGTCTGCCATCGACCAGTCGATGCTGACCGGCGAGCCCGTGCCCGTCGACGTCGGCCCAGGGTCCGACGTGGCCGGCGCAACGATCAACACCTACGGGCGGCTCGTCGTCCGGGCGACGAAGGTCGGAGAGGAGACCGCGCTCGCACAGATCGCGCGGATGGTTTCCGAGGCGCAGTCGGGCAAGGCTCCGATCCAGCGCCTGGTCGACCGCATCTCGAGCGTCTTCGTCCCCATCGTCCTCGGGATCGCGCTCGCCACGCTCGTCGGCTGGCTCGCGATCACGGGTGACCCGACTGCCGCCTTCTCGGCGTCGGTGGCTGTTCTGATCATCGCCTGCCCGTGTGCGCTGGGCCTGGCGACGCCGACCGCGCTCATGGTCGGCACGGGGCGCGGTGCACAGCTCGGCATCCTCATCAAGGGCCCTGAGATCCTCGAGCGCACGCGCCGCATCACGACGATCGTGCTCGACAAGACGGGGACGGTCACCGAGGGGAAGATGGAGCTCGACGAGGTGGCCCTGCTCGACGGCGCCGGGCGGGAGGACGTGCTGCGTCTTGCGGGTGCGGTCGAGGCCGCCTCCGAGCACCCGATCGGGCAAGCGGTTGCCGCAGCCGCACGGCGCGAGGTCGGAGAGCTGCCGTCCGTGAGCGACTTCCGGAATCTCCCGGGCGTCGGGGTTCAAGGGGTCGTCGAGGGCCACGAGGTCGAGGTCGGGCGCCGCGACGGCACGATCACCGTGGCCTGGGATGGAGTGCCGCGGGCAACCCTGCTCGTTCGCGACACCGTGAAGGCGACGAGCGCCGAGGCGATCGTCGCTCTCGAAGGGCTGGGACTCACGCCGGTTCTGCTGACGGGCGACGGTCGCGAATCCGCGGAGCGCGTCGCGCGCGAGGTCGGGATCGAGCGCGTGCTCGCCGAGGTCTATCCGGAGGACAAGATCGCGGAGGTGCGGCGGCTGCAGGAAGCCGGTGAGGTCGTCGCGATGGTCGGTGACGGCATCAACGACGCGCCTGCTCTCGCCCAGGCGGATCTCGGCCTCGCCATCGGCACGGGCACCGACGTCGCGATCGAGGCGTCCGACATTACCCTTGTCTCGGGAGATCTGCGCGCGGCCGCCGACGCGATCGCGCTCGCGCGAAGGACGCTCGGGACGATCAAAGGGAACCTCTTCTGGGCCTTCGCCTACAACGTCGCGGCGATCCCGCTCGCCGTCGCCGGTCTCCTCAACCCGATCGTCGCGGCCGCGGCGATGGCGTTCTCGAGCGTCTTCGTCGTGACGAACTCGCTGCGCCTGCGCCGCTTCCGCTCCGCACGCGAAGGAGTCGCGGCATGACTGAGACCGAGATCCAGTCTCACGGGTACGCCGAGGACAAGCAGAGGCTCGTCAAGCGCCTGCATCGCATCGAGGGCCAGGTGCGCGGGATCGAGCGGATGGTCGAAGAGGATCGCTACTGCATCGACGTGCTCACGCAGATCGCGGCCGTCAACACTGCTCTCGAGAGCCTTGCGTTCATGATCCTCGACGATCACGTGAACCACTGCGTCGCGGGCGCTCTCGCCTCGGGAGATCCGGTCGAAGCGGAAGCGAAGAGCAAGGAGCTCCTCGAGGCCGTGCACCGCTTCGCGCGTGTGCGCTGATTTAGATGTCAAGCAGCTAGCGCTCGGAGAGCGCGAGGCGCAGGCCGAAGATCACGAGCACTACTCCGGTGAGCGCGTCGAGGACTCGCCGAGTGGGCCCGGCCAAGAGCGGTCGGAGGCGCGCGACCGCCACCGCGTACAGCGTCAGCCACCCGAGCGTCAGCGCAGAGAAGAGAAGACCGAACGCCAGAAGCCAGGTGAACGTCGTCGTTCCGGTGGGCGTGAATTGCGGGAGCAGGCTGGCGAAGAACACCGCCATCTTCGGGTTGCCCAGGTTGCTCATGACTCCCTGACGAAACCCGCGCTCCGCGGTCACACCCGCCGACCTTGTAACAGTCAGTTGCTTGGGGTCTGGGTGGGGGATGCGGTTGGCGATCGCCGAGTAGAGCGCCTGTGCGCCGAGGTAGACGAGGTATGCCGCCCCTGCGAGCT